>CAZVNH010000011.1:0-18760 GCA_964628575.1 uncultured Thermoplasmatales archaeon
CTTTTATATTAAAGGAGTTTTTTAGAAAATCAGTTATTTTTTCTAAATTGTTGATATCATTTGTAATTGTTATTTCTGATTTTATATAATCCTTTATTTTTGTAATATCTGATGTTTGTATAATTTCAATAAAATTTGTTATTTCATTATTATTTATGTTAAAATCTTGAAGAGCTGAATATAATTCATCAAACATTGATTTATCAAGTAATGGTAAAATATATTTTTGCTGATCTTTTGTTAAACCTATTTTTTTAAACATTGCTGATAAAATATTTAAATTTCCGATGTTTAGTTTAATATCTTTTAATCCTACATTTATTAAAATTTTATATGCCATTGCAATTAGCTCAGCTATTGCTTCTGGTGTATCAGCTCCAATTATCTCACATCCTGCTTGTCTAAACTCTCTATACCGTCCTTTTTGTGGTCTATCATATCTAAAACAATTCCCAATATAGAAAAGTTTCAAGGGTTTAGGTTCCATTTGTAGTTTTTCAACATAGAATCTAATTACAGGTGCCGTTAGTTCTGGTCTTAAAGCAAGTTTCCTACCACCTTTATCCTGAAAATCATATATCTCTTCTATAATTGATTCGCCAGATTTTGCTGTAAATAACTCTAAATTTTCAAACATAGGTGTTTGTATCTCAGTATATCCAAAATTTCTAAAAGTTGATCTGATATTATTTTCTACAAATCTTCTTTTCTGCATTTCTTCTGAAGTAAAATCTCTTGTTCCTCTTGGTATTTGATACACATTTTGTTTGAATGAGCACTTTGTTTAATACTTTTTCGAATTATTAGTTTTTTATAGATTATTTAAAAAAAGATAATATCCTTAAAATAATTGTATATTTATTTATTTTCTTTCAGAAATTCTTCAAGTTTATTAAAAGCATTTTCAAGTGTTTCTATTGTAGGAAGAATAACTGCTCTAAAATGATCTTTACCATATGTATTGCAAAAACCTGATCCATGGACAACTAAAACATGTTTTTTATTTAACAAATCAAGGACAAAATCCTTATCATCTTTCCAAATACCCTTCTTCATAGCTTCAATTGTTGGAAAGATATAAAACGCTCCTTGAGGCTTTGCTGTTGAAATACCTTCTATTTCATTTAATCGCTTATAAGAAAAATCTCGTCTTTTACGTAGCTTATCATTAGTTTCTTTTATATGATTCTGTGGACCTTTTAATGCTGCTATACATGCTCGTTGACAAACAGAACTTGCACATAGACGAGAACGAGCAATTCTCATAAAAGCATCCTGAATCTCATCAAGGACTCCATCATGATGAAATAATACATAACCTACTCTCCAACCTGGAACTAAATATACCTTTGAAAAACCATTAAATGTTATTGTTGGCACATCTTTTGAAAGAGTTGCTGTTGCATATTGTCTTTCATCAAAAACCATATCATCATAAATTTCATCAGAAACAATTGGAATTTTATATTCACCAGCTAGATCAACTATTTCTTTTATTACTTTTTTTGAATATAGTGCACCAGTCGGATTATTTGGATTAATAATAACAATTGCCTTTGTTTTTTTTGTAATTTTTGTTCTAATATCTTCAACATCAGGCTGCCAGTCTTCTTCTTCGATACATCTATATGAGACAGGTTCTGATCCAAGAAATTGAGTTATTAAAAAATATTGAGGATAGGTTGGTCCAGGTATTAAAAGTTCATCGTTTGGGTTTAAACAAGCATTTAAAAATATTTGTAAAGACTCTGTTACACCAGTTGTTATACATGTATTATCAAGAGTATAGTCTATTTTATTACGTTTTTTTTCCCGGTTAATAATACACTCTCTTAACTCAATATCTCCTTCAGACGCAGAATAGCCATTATAGCCATCTAAAGCTGCCTTATATAGAGCTTCTTTCATATGAACTGGAGTATCGAAATCATATTTATTTGGATCACCTATGTTTAAATGATCGACTTTTATCCCTTTTTTTCAAGTTTACGTGCAGGGACAACAACTTCTCTTATAGCATAACTAACAAATCTTGCACGATCTGAAGCATTTATCATGAATATTCCTTAAAAGGGAGTATTTAAAAGTATAATAAAAATTTGATGGTTAAAAAAATATTATTTTATTTTGATTTTTTAACAGAATAATCTTCTCTTACGATTCCTTTGAATTTATTTTTTTCTTTTACATATTGAAAATTTTCATGAACAAGAATCGCTGAGCCATCTTTTCTTTTATGAATAGTTTTAAAGCTTATACCACCGTCTTTTTTTACTTTTTTAATTTTATTGATAATATCCTTTTTTGATTCAAGTGCATCAAAATCAGATATATTTAGCGATAGCATTTCACCTTTACTATATCCTAAATTTTTGTACATTTTTTCATTACAGTCAAGGATATTTGCATTTTCATCAAATATAAAAATCGAATCGAATTCATGCTCTGTCCAAGCTTCATCAACTTTTATTTTATTTATTTTACCATTTTTATTTATTAATCTTTTTTTATCACGTTCATTTAAAAGCTCAGTTATATCAGCTTTTAATGTTGATATTTCATTTTTTAAATTCTTTATTTTCTTTTCATTTATTTTATTTTTTGTAATATCGATATCAACTCCTCGATATCCATTTAGATTACCATAATTATCATAAAAAGGAATACAATTTGTAAGAACACATACTTTATTTCCGTTTTTATCTATATTCCAATATTCCAAGTTTTTTATTGATTGTCTTTTTTTAGAATATGTATTAAATACTTCTTTTACCTTTTTTTACATCATCAGGTGACATATAATCATATAAACTATTACCAATTACTTCCTCTGAAAGATATCCAAGATAATTTGAAATGTTTTTTGAGCAATATGTATAGATTCCATTTGAATCTATTTCCCAAGCCCATCCATTTATACTACTAAGTAGATCCTGTTGTTTTTTTTCAAATTCTTCTTTTGCTTTTATTGCATCATCAAATATTTCTCCTTTTTTTACCCCTACTTTCACGATAGCGAGTTTAAGACTTGCCATTACTCGATTTAATGACTCTGTAAGATTATTTATCTCATATATTTCACTTAAATCAAGATTAACATCAAGTTTTCCCTTTGATATTTGATCAATATTTTTAGTAAGTTTTTCAATAGGCCGTGTTATATAATAAGATATTACTATAGATACAATAAATGTTAAAAGAAAAATTAATCCCATTATCATTATTGATGCTGAATTAAAACCTTGTGTTCCACCAATTATACCTATAGGTATTGTTGAAACTGCTATAAACATAATAATTAATATTGTTTTTAATTTCGTTTTAACACCTCATCTCCTCACATCACATATTGTGTATCATTCTTCTTATTTATAATTTCTTTTTCTTCTCCAAAAATCTCACCGATTCTATTTTTAAAATAATCAACTTTTTTATTTGGTATTATAAATTGCTGTGACAAAGAATCAATATATTCATAAAGGTCTTCTTTACCAATTGAATTTTTATTTTTCAATTCCTCAAATTCTCCTATCCCTAGTGGACCTAGAACAGTTTTAAATTCTTCCTTTATTTTTCTCTCTATTATGTTTTTTTGTGAAAATAATACCTTAATTGGCTCAATTTTTCTAACAGGATTCAATGGAATAGTAAAGTAAAAACTACTACCTTTTCCTTGTTTGCTTTCAACCCATATTTTTCCTTTTTGAGATTCTACAATTCCCCGACATATCGCAAGTCCGAGTCCTGTTCCACCATGTCTCCTACGAGATGCACTTTCAACTTGATAGAATGGCTCAAAGATTCTTATTTGATTTTCAGGAGTCAATCCACATCCGTAGTCTCTGATATTAAATAAGACATGATTCTCTTGTAAATTTGCTGTTATCTCAATTTTACTATTTTCCTCTGAAAACTTAATAGCATTATTAATGAGATTTCTTAAAACTTGGCTAATCCTATCAGGATCTGCTTCAATTAATGGAATGTTATCTGTTTTAACGATTAATTTAATATTCTTTTCTTTGGCAAAAGCATCCATAAACTTAGAAGTATCTTTTACTATTTCAGAGATATTTGTCTCTCTGAATTCAAATTTTAATCTTGCTGATTCAATTCTTGATATCTCAAGAAAATCAACAATTATATTATCAAGTCTATCTGCATTTCTAATAATTATTTTCAAACTATCTTTTTGTTTTTTTGTCAGCTTTCCAAAATATCCTTGCTCAAGCATTTGAAGTTGCGCTTTCATAGGAGTCATTGGACTTCTTAATTCATGGGAGGTTATACTTAAGAATTCGGTTTTCGCATTGTCTATTTCATTTCTTTCATCTCGCATTTTTCCAAGTGCTTCTGTTGTCATATTAAAAGCATTTGATAATTCCTCGATTTCATCACCTGTATGAATGCTTAATCTTATGTCATAATTACCTTTTTCAACTTCTTTAGTTGCATAATATAATTTTTTAATAGGTTTTGATATCGATCTGGAAACAATAAAACCAATAATACCTGCATTAATTCCAATTAGTATAATAATCATTAATGCAACAGTTTTTAGCAATATACCCTGACCACCAGTAATTGTTGTAGGTATTGCTGCTATTGATACATTATAAAAATATAATATTGCTATAGCAGGAGCGATTATTGATACTATTAAAAATAATAATGTGATTTTTCTATTTATCTTTGACAATACAATTTTTTTAAGATCTAATCTATCTGTATATCCCATTTCCCATCCTTATATTTATTATTTTTTATGTATTATTGATTAAGTATTAATTCGACTCTATCAATTAAATCTGTTACATTAAAAGGTTTTTGAAAGAAATCTACAATATTTTCTTGTTCACATAATCCTCTTTTTCTTGCATCGGAGATTCTTACCACACTCATAAATGCAATTTTAATATCAGTTATCTTTTTAACAACTTCTGACACAGGTGTTCCAGGCATCATTATATCAAGTAGAATTAAGTCTGGTTTTATATCATTTAATTTATTTAGACAGTCATCTCCATCTTCGGCTGTTACAACTATATAACCATTTGTCTCTAGTATCATCTTGACGCTATCTCTAATATCTGGCTCATCATCAACTACCAAAATCGTTTTTGGCATATTATCATCCCATCTATATGGAGTTTCTTTGTTTTATTTGTATAATTTTAGGATGTATAAAGTTTTTGTATATTTTTACTTAGCTATTGTTATTAAATTCTGTGATTTTTTCATTTTGACATTTAGTCATTTTTAAAATTTTAACAGGTTAGCTTTATATAATATTCATGTCAAATGTTAACAAGATACTTAATATCATGGAAGAGGTGGAAAAAGATGAAAGGAGAACACAAGAAAATAATCAAAATTCTGATTTTTATGTTATTAGCATCTCTACCGTTTATATCAATTACAAATATTATTGGAATTGATATCTTTCTTGATTCTTTTGAAAATCCAGAAAGTTATATTTGTTTAAAGAATTCTGATAATATTATCGAGCTTGAAGATGATTATCAGTATATAATTATTCAGAAATCAACACATCCAGATTTTAATATTGATACAAATGATGTTGTACTTTACTTTTCCTTTGATGGAGATATTCTATGTTCTAAAATTAATGAAATCAATGGTATAGGATCATTTAAAAGATACCATATATCAGATCAATATTCTGATAATAAGGATTCATCAATATTTCAAAATCAAATAATAGGTAAAGTTGTACAAACTCTTGATGATAATCCATGGAATAAATTGTTAATAAAAATGTGGGATATATCGATTCATAATTTGAATATTAATGCATTAAGAATTAATTAAAGAATAAATTATAATCTATTTTTTTCAATATCTTCAGTAGATCCACTAGCTGTCAGAAGTTCCTGAAGTGCATTATGATATTTATCAGGAGATGATTCAACAAGTTTTTTCGCATACTCTTTTAAAAAATCTCCATATTCAATTTCCATATCTGAAAACTGCCATTTCTGATCTGATCCTTTTTTAAATACCTGTAAAAAAGCATAAGCTATAGATTTTCCTTTAGGATTATTTGGTCTTTTTTTAATTTCTGCAAGTGCTTCTTTTTCCCCAAAAGTTTTATAGGCTTTTGTAACGTCATCTGCAAATTTTGCTAATGGCGGCAGAGATTTATAATGTGGAAGTTTTGAAAGAATTTGTTGTCTTTCCTGATAACTAAAAACTAGTTGAAAGATATCTGAAGGGGAGTCATCAAGTGAATAAAATTTTTCAGCCATCTCAGTATCATCAATTATTGAGTTTATTGCTTCAAGTCCATATTTTTTCCAATACTTTTCAAGAACCTTATTAGGTGTTGTATTATCAAAAACTACAGGTTCATTGATTTGATCAAGTACAAGTTTTAATCCTTCTTTTTCATATTTATTTGGTTTTAATTTACTAATAAACTCATCAACATTAATTCCATAAGATTCGCCATCAAGAATAAATATTTTCTGCCCTGATTCTTTTATTGTCTCTTCTCTATGTTTCATATTTGTTTTAATAAAATCATAATCAGATATATCACCTGAAAAATATTCATCTAATTTCTCTGTTGTAAAAGATTCTTGATTTGATTGTTTAACAACCTGACCGATTACCTCAACCTTGAAATCATCTTTGATACCGGGTTCAACAAGATATTTGGTTATGTTAAAAACTGTATTTTTCTTTTTATCAGCAGAATCATCAGTAATTCCGATTATAATACCTGCAGATCTCCAATGAATACGTAAATAATCTTTTTTTGATATTTGTTTGTTTTTTACAATATCAGGTTTAATATCTCCACTAATAGCTATATTACCTTTTTTTGTAAAACCATTTTTTATTATTAAAAAATCAATAAATTCAGTGGGAGGTTTTGCATCTATTCCTGAAGAAAAATATCCATTATCCCATGAATAAACATGTAATTTCTTTTTTAATATAATATCTTTTATTCCTAATAATCTATATATTGGATCATCAAAATGTTGAACTGCTATCAATTTTTCTTTATCTGATCTTCCCCGTTGAGCATATGTTATATCACCTGTAGAATACTTTGCAACACCAAGATAGGGAGCTTTTTCTGAATGAGCAATAAGGATAGTTCCTGCTAATGCTCCATCAAGACCTCTCTTGTTTGATAATCTTTCAAGTTTTTTAGTATCATCTGCAAATTGATTTACTTTAGCAAGGCTTTTTTTAATTTTATTGAAATATTTCTCAGAGTACCGATCACTATATTCAGGTAACATCAAATATGGATCTTCTTTGAGTTTTTTTGCATTATCAACAAGTTTTTTTTCAACTGATTTTGCTGCTGTCCTTGCAAATGTTCTAACTCGTCTTATCTTTTTTGCCATAAAAAAACCCAGATTATGTATCAAACAATGGTATATTATTTTGATGCAAAAGAAATATATTAGTAATATATTTTCAGATAAAAAAAATGGTGGAATTATAATGGATGTTGATAAAGCAATTCAATCAAGAAGAAGTATCAGAAGATTTCAACAGAAACCTGTGTCAATTGATTTATTAAATAAAATGGTAGATAATGCAAGACTTGCACCATCTGCTGCAAATCTTCAACCTTTAGAATTTATAATAGTTAACGAAAAAGGAATATGTGAAAATATCTTTAAAACACTTAATTGGGCAGGATATATCAAACCTAAATGGACTCCTGAACCAAATGAAAGACCAGTAGCTTATATTATTATCATTGTTAAAGATATAAATAATCCTTGGTATCAACGAGATACAAGTTATGCCGCTGGATCGATTGTTCTTACTGCTGAAAGCTATAACATTGGTAGTTGTATACTATGTAAAATTGATCGTGATAAAATAAAGGAAATTCTAAATATCCCAGAAGAACTAATTGTTGATTCAGTTATTGCTCTTGGATATAAAGCAGAACATCCAGTTGTTGAAGATTTAACGAATTCAGTGAAATATTATCGAGATGAATACGATGTTTTACATGTTCCAAAACGCAGACTTGATGAAATACTTCATTATAATTCTTATAAAAAATCTTGAATGATTATTTTCTTTATTTTTTAAAAAAAAAATAAAAAAATGTTGAGATTATTTTATAATCCTAGTATGTTTCTTAGCAATGGAAATCTTTCCATTATATTTTGTATAATTTTTAGAATAATTGGATTGCTGTATATCCTTGACTTTGGTGTTGTTATTGATAATGTTGCCCAATCGCTTTCTTCACCATAAATATCTTTTGCTTTTATTTGAAGTAGATATGCGGACATCGAAGATGGGAATGCATGTTTTAATTGTACTAATTCTTCTGAATTATATGGACCGATCCATTCCTCGATATCTCCATCTCCCCAGTTTACAAAGTAATATACATCATGTCCTTCTGGATCTTCTGATGAAAAAGTATATGTATATAGTTTTCCTGCGACTAAATTATTAGTTGGTCCAGTTATTAATGGTCTACTTGGTGGATTGTTTTGTCCTAATACTATTTCAACGATTGCATAATCAAATGCTTCATCACTAGTATCATCTGTTACTCTTAGATATATTGTATAAGTTCCAGGAGAATCCCAGGAATATGAAACTGTTTGACCAGTTCCATCATCATATACTCCATCTCCATCAAGGTCCCATTCATAAATATATGGTAATGTACCACCTGTAGCTGAAGCTGTAAATTCTACACTTTGCTCAACAAGGCCACTATATGGACCTCCAGCATCTGCATTGAACGCACATTCTGGTATCACTGATGCTGAATCATCACCATAGAGAATAGCCCCACTACATTCATTTGTGGTAATATTAGCCCAGTTTATACAAGCTTGACATTGATTATCACTTACAAGAACATTGAATTCAATTATCAAGGTATCACCATCATATAATGCATCCTCATATTCTGTAAAATTCCACCAGAGTGTTTTTCCATCATCTGAGATTTCAGGTTCCTTTGGTATTGCATTATTTGCATAATCAAGACATGCGGGTAGTTCATCTCTTATCCTTATATTATATAGTTTATAGTTCCCATAATACTGGACTTTTATTCTAAATCTTACTTTTTCACCTACATCTGCAGTAGTTTCCTCAACCCACTCTTTTAGATCATCATCCCATACTGTTTTATTCATACACATCCCATTTATATGAACTATTGCTGAATCTTTGTCAGTTACATTTGTTTCACATGCTGTCCAACCTTCTACCTCTGCCCAGTTAATTTCAACACTACAAGGTTCTCCTATAACATGGGCATCAAACTCAATTATTATCTCTTCTCCTATTCCAAGTGTAACAAATTTCCAAGTCAATATTTTACCATCTTCTACAAATGAAAGTGGAGGTATATTTGTTACAACATTATTTGCAAATTCTAAACCATCTGGTAATATATCAATAATGGTTAGATTATGAAGAACGGCTTCACCAGTATTTTCAACTTCAATTCTAAAGCTAACATTAGTGCAATAATCTGCATAAACTTCTTCAACCCATGAACAAACTCCATCCCAAACATATTTTTCAATATTTATTCCTGGAATCGGCATTATAACATTCACAGTAGCTGTATCATCTCCTCTAATTGTTCTACTGCAACAGTACTCATATGCTTCTGCTTCAGCAGTATTTATGTTTTCTCCATAATCAACAACTTCTGCATCAAAGATTATTATATATGATTCATCATCATAAAGTATCTCTGAACCAAGATCCCATGTAAGATTTTTCCCATCAATTAATGGATCAAATGGTTCAATTGTACTATTATATTCCAAGCATGATGGAAGTTTATCTCTAACAATTATATCCTGCGCCCAATGCGCACCAGATGTTGTATTATGATATGTAATAGTTATTCTAAATAGTACAATATCTCCAATATCTGCTTGAATTTCATCTACCCAATTTTCTCCATCAAATACTTCTTTTACAACCTCAAGACTGTCAGGTGTATTTGATGGTCTAATATCAACAGCTGTTATGCTAAAAGTAGATATTATGAGAAAAACTGATATAAAAAGCGCTCCAAACAAAATCTTTTTTCTACTCATTTTTTTATAACCTCCCATAAATAATTATCAAATACCATATACTATATTAATATTTAAATTTTTTTATTAAATTTAATTTGTAATAATTATAAAAACTATTAATTAATAAATAAACTGTGTCAAAATATATATAAATAATTACTTATTCATTATATTAAATATGGAAATTTTAGCATGTCCTAGATGTGGAAGTAGACGTATATATCAAGGTAGAATGAGAGATGGTGTTCTAACGGGCTATACATCAAGAGATGTCTGTCGAGACTGCGGTTTTCAAGGTATGCCAATTATATTTGATTCAGAAGATAGTTATAAGAAATTTTTAAAAACAAAGAAGTAAAAATAGTTTTTAAAGATGAAGAAAAAAAAAATCATTTAAAATTATAAACTAATATTATAAAAAGATTATTTTTATAGATCCAATAGATATTTATATGTATACTTATATTTAAATGCTTTTTAAGTCAAAATCTTGATTAATCTATAAAAATTATCAACACTTATCTCCTTTGGTTGAATTGCTGTTTCTAGCGGAATTGTTATCAATTGATTTTCTTTTAAAGACACACATTTTCCAGTTTTGCCATTCTTTAATAATCCAACAGCATAATTTCCAAGTCTTGCAGCCAATATCCTATCTTTTGCTGTAGGTCTTCCACCTCTTTGTATATGACCTAAAACAGCTACTCTTGTTTCAAGATTTGTTCTATCTTTTATTATATCAGCAATTTCATGTGCACTTGATTTTCCTTCTGCAACAATTATAATCCAACTTTTTTTTCCTTTTGAATTTCCGTTTATAATATCATTACAAATATTATCAATATTAAAATTCATTTCAGGAATTATTACTTCTTCACAACCTCCCGCAAGAGCAACTTGTAATGCAATATATCCACATTTTCTTCCCATTACTTCTACAATAAAAATACGTTCTAGACTTGTTGCTGTATCTCTAATTTTATCTAATGCATCTAAAGCTACATTTACTGCAGTATCTGCACCTATTGATAAATCAACACCTGATATATCATTATCAATTGTTGCTGGTATACCTATTGTTGGAATATTGAATTTTGATGATAGAATATTTGCTCCAGTCAGAGAGCCATTTCCACCAATTACTATTAATCCATCTATATTGTTTTCTTTTATTTTTTCTATAGCTTGTTTCTGATATTGTTCTTCATAAAAACGTTTACATCTCGAGGTTTTTAATATGGTTCCTCCCAGATTTATTATTCCAGATACCGATCTTCGATTTAAAGTCGTAAAATCTCCATCAATTAATCCATTATAACCTCTTATTACTCCTAAAACATCAATGTTGTATTTTGTTGCTGTTCTAACTGTTGATCTAATAGCTGCATTAACACCGGCGCAATCCCTTGTTAAAACTGCTATTTTTTCCATTTTTAACTCCTAATTTTTATCTATTTTCCAGATTGAATATCAAGTTTAATTATCTTTTTCCTAACTATATAAATCGATATCACTGCAAGAGCCATTGCTGAAATAAAACCTGCAGTCAATCCTATAATATCAAAACTAAGTAATGCATTATAATATGCATGAATTAGAATTGCAAGTATAAAATATGGAATAACTTTTATTATAGATGTATGCCTCATAATCACCTTTCCATAACCATAACCAGTCCATGCTGTCGCAGAAGCATGCAAAAGACATGCACCAAAACTTCTAATTGAAATCAAGATTATGAAAAATAATAATCCTTCCTTTAGGAAATTCAAACCATAAATCAGGTTTTCAGTTGCTGAAAAACCAAGTCCTGCAACAGCTCCATATATCAAACCATCCTCAATTTCATCTAATTCTTTTTTAACTGTTCTATATCTTAAAGCAAGAGGTTTAGTTAATTCTTCAACAAATGGTGCAATAACTACTGCTAAAACTATGTTTATTGTTGAGGCATCTTCGATAGATAATATGACAATAGTTCCAATAGATAATTCAAGAATTATGGATGCTATTATTGCAATAGTTGCTCCCCAGAAAAAACAAAAAAATATCGGCAACCATTTTTCTCGATTAAATTTCTCAGTATTTCTGATCCATATTGAATAAATTATTGGTGGAAGAAATGCCATTATAAATGCAAATATTGCTAATTTATAGTTAATCACATTTTTTAAATATTGTATAAGGTTTTAATTAATTTATTATTTTTACAGTAAAATTTTGTTTTATTTCATAAAATTAAAAATAATATTTAATGTTTTAAAAATGCAAAAATGTTATATGATGTAATAATTGTTGGTGCAGGGCCAGCAGGATCAACATCTGCAAAATTTCTTGCAGAAAAAGGATTAAATGTTTTACTCTTGGATAAAGAAAAATTTCCCAGAGATAAACCTTGTGGAGGAGGACTTCCAGTAGCAATATTTGAAAAATTTAATTATATTAAGGATTATAATTTAATTGAGTCATATACTTATGGTGGATATGCGTATTCTCCATCACTTAAATATATTATAAGAGAAGTTGGAGAAAAACCTTATGCGGCAATGATTTCAAGAAAAAAATTTGATAATGGTCTTGTAAAAATCGCTGTTGATTGTGGAGCGAAATTTTTAGATAATAAAAAGGTTATAGATGTAAAAATCTTCGAGGATAAGGTAAAAATAGTTACAAATAAAAATGAAATTTTAAATTCTAAATGTATAATAGGTGCTGATGGAGTTTGGAGTGTTGTAGGTAGTAAAACCGGATTAATAAAAAACATAGAAAAATTGCTATATGCATCTATGAGGAATATAAAAAGAGAAAAGAAATTATTAATAATTTTTTTTCAGACAAACACATTGGCCATATTCATTTTAAAGTCTTTGGTTTAAATGGCTATGGATGGGTTTTCCCGAAAAAAAACCATATAAATATTGGACTTGGGAAAATCGGCACTTCTGATTTTAATTTAAAGAATATTTTTTCAAAATATATTAAATTGCTAAAAAACAATAAAATAATTCCAAATAATATAAAAATAAGATCAATGAAAGGAGGAGTTCTACCTATATATCCTCTCGAGAAAACATATTCAAATAGAGTTATTCTTTGTGGTGATTCAGCAGGATTTATAAATCCTTTAACAGGAGAAGGAATAAACTATGCAATTTATTCCGGAAAAATAGCTTCAGATGTTATAATTAACGGATTTAATAAAGAAGATTTAACTGAACGATTTTTAGTAAAATATGAAAAACAATGGAAAAAATCCTTTGGAAAAGACTTGAGTTTTTATATGAATACTGCAAAACATTGGAATGTTGATAATGAAAAAATTTTTGAAATAATAAGTAATGATGAAAATTTATCAAAAATGTTATTAGATGTTTTAACAGGAAATAAAAAAATAAGTGAACAGAAAGGTAAAATTATAAGAAGATATTTAAAATTAAAGATGAAAAAAATCATTAAATATTCTTAAAAAATTAATTAAATATTCTTAAAAAATTAATTAAATATCTTATAGATTTTAAATTAAGATAGGCTTATATATTAATCTTACATTATTTTATATATAAAATATTGTTAGATAAGGAAAATAGTGTATATATGTACAGAGATAATAAAGGAAGAGGGTTCAACAGAGGCCCTCGAGAAATGCATGAGGTAACTTGTGCGGATTGTGGTAAAAAAACTGAAGTCCCTTTCAAACCAGATGGCGATAGGCCAGTTTATTGTAGGGAATGTTATCAGAAACATAAACCAAAAAGATTTTAGTAAAAATATTAAGTTACAATAACTATAATCTTTTTTTACTAAAAATCTTTCATTTATTTTGAATATAAAACTATATAAGTAATTATATCGTTTAGTAGTATGATAGAACAAATAAAAAGCTTAGAAATCTATTTCTTTTAATTTTAAGTAATGGACTTTTTTGAATTTTATTTATTATCAATAAAATAATAGAAGGACTCTAATTATGAATAGAAAGCGAAAAAAATCTTCAAACAACAAAATAGAAATAAAAAATAACAAAATCATAAGATGTAAAGCCAAAATGATTCCTGTTTTTGAAAGTGATATATGCGAAAAATTTGAAAAAAAAGAAACAGTTGATTCAAATACTATATGCAAGAATTGTAAAAATTCTTTTTGATTATATTTTAGGAGCTGTATTTTATGAAAGGTATAGTAAAATGGTATAATATTAAGCAAGGATATGGTTTTATCAAGGGGGAAGATGGTAAAGACATTTTTTTCCATAAAAGTGATATTCCTTTTTGGACTATTTTTTTAAATAAAGGAGATGAAATTGAGTATTCTCAAGAATATACAAAGAATGGTTTAAAAGCAATAAATTTAAAATTAATATAGAGTTTTAAAGTGTTAAATTTACACATTTTTATATATTACTAAAATTTATTACATAAAAAATAAATAGTTATAAATAAGTTTTTTTTAGAATATTTCCTCTAATATTTTTATTAAGATGGGCAATTTTTAATTCTTTTTTATAAAATCTCCATTCTAACGTGTAATAAATAATATTTATTGAAGCTGCAACGATAATAAGTGAAATATATTTCCATAGATGAATTGAAAATTCATATTCTAACCATTTTTCGGTTATTACAGGATTTCCACCAATAAAACCATAAACCCAAAATAAAGTCAAAAAAACATATAATAAATTTAATAAATATTTCTTTAAAGTACCTTTTTCATACTTTAAACTAATCTGTGAAATTAATATAATTAATATTGCGATGGGTATTATAATAAAAATCATTCTAATGAATCTTTCTTTTGATAATTCATCATATGTTAATAATACTAAAATAATTGATATAATAGGTATAACAAGATAAAAGAAGATTGCAAAAAATGTTTTAATTGAAATCTTTTTTACTTTTTTTATAAACATAAATTAACTTTTACCTCCTCAATTTTTGAAAATAATTCATTTATATTATTTTTAAGAATTATATCAAATTCTAATTCAACAGTTGAGTCGATTTTTTGAATATATGTTTCTATTTTTGTAGAGATAAGTTTTGAAAAATTTGAAATATTTAAAATATTTATTTCAATTTTATAGATATCCTTAAAGGTGTTTTCATAGAAATCTGTATTAAAGATTTCTTTAATAGACTCAATCTTACTAATAGAATTCATAGGACTTTCATTTACAGCATTTTCAACTAAATAAAATAAACTTTGAATCATTGTATTATTTTCAACAAAACTTGTTAATGGAGAAACAAATGGAAAAACTATATCCTCATCAACAGTTATATCAATTAAATTAAACATATAGGTAACATCAACATCAACTAATAATCTAAAAACAGTATCTCTATAGATTAAACTTAACCAATCTAAAATTGATATTTTATCTAGATCAAGAGAGATGATTACATCAAATTTTTTATTAATACCTCTAGGTGCAACTAGATCTTTTTGACTAAAATCAACAAGTTTTACTCCATCTTTATTATAAAGTTTTGCTTTAATATCAATATCATTTATATCATAAGTACCTTGATTGTTTACTTTAAAATCTGTAATAAAAAGAAGTTCATTATTAACCGGATCATAGGCGATTTTTACATCATTTTCGTCTTTAGGTAGTTCAAAATTTATACCATGAGTAGTAACTGTAATTAAATTACAAAAGGTAAGTGAAGCTATTAAACAACTAAAAATAATCGCTACAATTCTAACCGTTTTTAGTTGTTCTTTTTTCACTTAATTCAACCTCCATTTTAGTCAGTGAAAAAAATAAGATTTCTATTGAATTTTTTTGTTCTATCTAAGACTATTTTTCGGTTTATTTTCTTCTGTAGGATTTTATATTTATTTTTTATTTTTCCTACAGGATGAAATTAAAATTTTTAATATATCTGTAGTTAATTTATATACACAGATTTTAAAGTTTTTAATTCCCCAAATTTCACTAACTTTGATGGTTAATCCAATTTTTAATAGTGCAAAATATTATGATATACACTATCATGTTAATATTTGTCATTACAAGTATTTAATTCTTTCTATAAATATTTACAAAATGGAAAAATATCTATCAATATAATAATTAAAAATATAAAAATTTTGATAAAAAAGTATAAATAAATAATTCAATAATATTTATTTATTAAATAATATATTAAATAAAAAAATATATATTTGATATAGCTATAATAATGACAGGATATGAGGCATTTCAGAATGATAAATGATAAAAATTTTAATAAATTTAATAAAAAATTTTTATTTATATTTATGATATTTTTTTTAATTATTTTTCCAACAAACCAATTCTCTGTTGTTTCAAAGTCTAATGAAAATGAATATTGCTATGGTTTTATTGTTCCAGTAATTAACTCTGAAAATATTAGCCTAAATAATAAACTTAACAATAATATTAGAAATATGATTAATGATCTCTTAAGAGAAAACATATCTGTGTATTGGATCGTTGATAACGTAAATACTATTGTTAAAAAAATAAACAATGATACCGAATTTGCTATGGACTTTGATAAAGGATCCTTTGTTATTTCATTTACTGGTGATAACTTTCTTGATTTAAAATGCACTGCTATTATTTGTGATTATAATCAAAGTAATGAAATCCAAGAAAATAACATACAAGTCCCGATTTATTTGTTGATTGAACCCTTTGATGTTGATTTGTATGAGTTATCTTATGTTAAAATTGCACATTATAAAAATTTTGTGCTTACAGGTTCTGAGTATGCTTATGTTAAAATTGCAGAAAAATGTGGATTTTTTGACTTTGATTTTCTTAATGAAAGAAGTATCAATAAATTAAATAGAAATAACTATAATGTGATAATCTTTGGATATGGTGGTCTTGAGTTAACATCAATAGGTAACACTCCGTTAGGTGTTGCTTATTGGGTCTGGGAGGATATTAGATTTCAAACTTCAAGATATATTAGAGATTTTGTGGGAAATGGCGGAGGATATATTGGTAGTTGCGCTGCAGCGTATAAAGCTACAAGTGGGACAGTTGATTTTGCAATTAAATTAAATTTTACTAAAGCAGCATATAATATAAATTTACCAAGTTTTGGATTTTTAGCAATCTCAGATACTCTAACTCAGCAATCAAATGCTTTATTAGATCAAATTGAATCAAAGATAGTTAATAATTCTCATCCTGTGTCTTTTGGTCTAGATACAATTATTGGTGATTGGGTTTATGGTGGACCTAAGTTTGTGAATATGGGAAAAAATACTCAAGAAATTGCTGTTTTTCATAATACTAGAGAAGATCTAGATGGAACACCAAGTTGGATTTCATCAAAATTTGGTAATGGAAAAGTAGTAATTTTTAGTACACATCCTGAAATATATGAATTACATTATAACAAAGTTGGAAAAACAGCGATAAGTAATTCTTTATATTATACAACATCAAAAAACATTGGAAATGTAAATATAAATCAATCAAGAACTATGTTATTTATAAAAGATGTATGGGATAATACACTTGATTTAAAGATTAATACAAACAATGATTTGAATATCTTTCAAGATATAAAGAGCAATGCTAATCAATTAACTAATAAAATGAAAAATATAACTAATACTCTTAATGAAACTTATAATTTAATCACAGAAATTGCAGATGATAAAAATATTGATTTATATGAAGACCATAATTATATTTTCTTAGGTTATTTTTCAACTTTAGAAATCAAGAATAAATTTTTAAATAATTCAATAAAATATTTAGAAGATATGATCTTTAATTTAGATAAAATAAATAATATTTATCCTTACATTCAAGATAATGAAGATGCTATTAAACAGATTGAAATGTTAAAATCGAAAATAACTGAAAGGATTAATAATTCAGATAAAATTTGTTTAAAACTAAAGAATTATTGTAATGATTATAAAGAATCAATACAGAAATATCAACAATCCACTCTTCAGGAATTAAGAGAAAATATTGTATACTTTAAACTTCATAAAGTTACTCGAGAAATTCCTGAATTATTTTCTAATAATGTAAAATGCTTTTTTAATTCAACAACTGCTTTAAGAAATATTTGGTATAACTATGAAACAAATCTTGTAATATAAAATTTAAAAATATTTTTTCTTTGTATTTATATTAGTTTAAATAATGGATAATGGACATTAAATTAAATAATTGATTAAGATAAATTTTTTCTAATCCAACATAACTGTTCTTTTCCAACTTTAATACTTTTTTCAACAATCCATCCTTCTTTTAAATAAAAATTAAAAGCGTATCTCTTAACATTTGTTAATGCAATAATCCCTTTGAATTTGTTATCTTTAGCAAAATCATATAAGAAATTCAATATTTCTTTTCCAAGTCCTTTTCCATGATATGATGGAAGGGTAGCAAAAATTACTAATTCTAATAACGGTTCTTTGTACTCTGGTTTATATCTATTCATTTTCCAAAGTTCTAAAAGTCCCTTTAATCCAAGTTTTTTTATTATAGAAAATCCAAATGAGAATTCCTTTCCAATTTTTGGACTAAAAGATGCATTTGTACAAAAACAAAGTGATATTAGTTTGTCTTCTTTTTTAATTCCAAAGGAATAAGTTTTTTCATAGCTATAAAAATTTATTATTTTTTCCATGAAATATCTTGTTTGTTGTGGTTTTTTTTCAAGACTTGGTATCTGCGGATATTT
>CAZVNH010000012.1:0-11753 GCA_964628575.1 uncultured Thermoplasmatales archaeon
ATATTGATTATTTAGGTAAACTCGAGCATGTTATAGTTGATATTTCACATTGGAAAGTAATCTTTGATGAAATCGGGGAAGGTTCAAGTAAATTTTGGGATGAAATCTACAGGATAGGTGAAGAGCATCGTAAAGAGTATTATGATAAAGGAATAAGAAATATTTTGAAAGTTTTAGAGCATATTGAAAAAACAAATTGGTATAAATTAAATATTGATTCTGAAGATTGTTATACCCTAATTCTTACCGTTTCTGAAGCACGAAAATTTGTTTATTACTTTTTATCAGGATTTTTTAAAAATTATCCAAGAAAAGTAGAAATTAGCGATGAAGGAAAAAAGATACGAATAAGAGTAATTTAAGAAAAATTTCTCTTTTTTTATGTTTTATTTTTTATTTAATAACCAAAGATTAAAAAAGATACTAATAGATAAAATAGAATCACTTCAAAATCTTATTATATCAGATAATATTTATATCGAAGCTCAAAGAAAGGGTGAAAAATGAGCTTGGTGTGAAATCCCAGCATTGGCACGACCTCAAAGAGTAAAAGAATTAAACCTTTTAAAAGAGAAATTAAAAAGAATAATGAAGAGAACAGAATCTGATGAATATAACATATATAAAAGTAGACTTTTATCTAGTGAATCTGATAAATCAGCACGTTCAGGTTTAATTAGATTAAAATAATCAAGTAAATAAACGAGCCATTGTTTACTTCTGAATTTTTTATACGGATTATATAAAGAAACCATATGATTTCAAAGGGGACCTTTTTTTACCCATAAAAATATACTAAAAACTCATTTTAAAATTTAATATAAAAGAAAAGAAGAGATTTTTAGAAAAATTTCACTACCACCATATCATCAATAGCTTTACTTCCAACATTATCATATGCAATTACTTTTATTAAATTCTGTAAATAAACAGGTTTTTCATTCCAAATCCAACTATAAGGAGGAGATGAATCTATATTTTTTAAATTACCATTAATATAGAATTCAACCTTATCTAATGGACTATCTGATTCAGCTTCAATAGTTATAGGTCCAACAATCATTGTCCGTTGAAATGGTATTAATTCAAAATCAAAAATGTAAAGATAGCCTTCTTTGGGTCTAATAATTTCCACTTCTAATTCTGAGGGCTTGGGTGGTAGTAAATGGGAAGCATTTACAATATAACCTATTGGTCTATTGCTAAAAATCCCTGTTTTAGTATATAGCGGTACAGGTGTATTATTTGATGTATAATTATCAAGATAAGGAGGAATATAATCAATTATATTACTCATGATAACAGGTCCTTTATTGTAAATAATATTGAATGGCCTAGGTAAAGGTGTTTGAATCTCAACATAGACATCAAAAAAACTTTCAGCAGGGAAATCTACACCAGGAGTTATTTGTCGAATAATACCAGTTGAATGCTTATCAGGGCTTTCTCTCACTTGTATAGGCATTCCCAAGATATGTCCTTTTAAATCCATAGAAATAATCTCAGTCTCAATCTGCCATCGTCCATCGTCCAGGTTTTTCTCTGGTTTTAATCTATCTATAGTTGTTGGACCTCTTAAAACTACTTGAATTTCTTTTTGTCCAAGAATAGGTATATTCAATTTTTTTATTACTTCAGTCTCAAAGTATTCTGTACCACCATCCTTCCATTTGCAAAAAGCATCTTCCCCATAACTATAGATAACTACATCGTCAATAAACCAATAATAAATATTATAATAGTCTCCGATAAATTCAAATTTAATCTCGGTTGCTGTACCAATCTGACCAGTAATATCAACAGTATATGTATCAGAACCTAAATCTCCACTAATTGGATTTGCCCAAGGTGTAACATCAGACCATAAATCAGAAACACCTGCTCTAGCTAAAACTTTACAAGTATATTGACCATAATAATCATCTATTTTACTTTTAAATTCTAAAGATAATGCACATGCAGCAGAAGTATCCACTGTTTTGGAGCTAAGATATGAATAATCATCAACAATATCAAGCCATTCTAACTTGGCTTCTGGGCTCTCTCCACCAGCATAATTAGAATCATATTGTATAAAATCATCAGTTGACCACCCATCTGGTATCCATGTTGAAAAATCTTCATCTAAATAGATTATTGTGTCTGGTTTATCTGGAATTTCATAAGTAAATCCATTATATGGATTACTATATTCACCAAAAGCATTCGCATCAAGAATCACCTCAACATCATAACCTGGATACTCGTCAATATACCATTGCATTGTCAACCGTCTAGCAACAACCTCTCCTGATGGATTTTCAACATAAGTATCTAAAATAACATTCTCTTCTTGTACAAAGAACCATTGGTTCTCCCAATCTCCTCCTGGAACACCTTGAAGTAAAAACTGATAATAATTATGTGGTGGACCATCAAAGAATGTAAGACCATTGGCATCTCCACCTAAACCATCCATTGAACTTTGAGAAAGAAAATCAAAATCTGAATTACCATCAACAAGACCATCATCATAATCAGGACCAAGATAACCAAAATAAAACTGATTAGATAAATAACCAGAATAGTCAAACAGTACATTAAAACCACCAAGCTCACAGGTCTTAATTGTGGCGTATAATTCATCACCCCAATAATGCATATCTATTGCCTTCATAGCGTAGTCAACAGAATTTTCACATGCTTTGGTATCCCACTTTTTCTTCATTTCATCTTTTGTATGCTTGTCATATTTCCAGTTGCTATCTGTAAGCTCATCACTATTTTTCCCATCACCATTTTTATCCATTTTACTTCCATCTGCCATCTTATTTCCTGCACCTGCACTTGTGTTATGACCTACACAAAAAGTATGTGCTAATTCATGTGCACCAGCTCCACCAATACCGTTTGAAAGCTTTGTTGTATCCCATTTACCACCGGTCTTGAAATCTCCATTCACAGCAGCATCATCCAAAAACTCTTTTAAATATACAGTTCCAGTATCACTTCCTTTTACCCTGTCACCCCAACAACTTCCTTTTGGGGAAGCAAAGTCGTTTTTAATATCGATTTTTCGATTTGCATCTTTTTCTTTGGTTTTATCGTTAGTGACTTCAACATTTTCTTTCCCTACTGCCGATTCAACGTTTTTCCTTATATGGTCAAGAACTTTATCTTTTAAGTCATTTTTTTGCTCATTGGTTAAATCTCCACGAACATCTATCCCAGAAGTATCAACATAGATTGTTTGTTTTCCAAGATTAATATTAACAATTGATGAATATCTCAAGCCTACTTCAAAATCGCTATTCTTACCTCTAGTTTCTCCCATTGAAAAAAAAGTTACTACTATCAACAATATCATAATCAAAATACTTACAATTTTTTTCTTCATATTTAATTCCTACCTCCCTCAAATATATATGTTTTATAATAAATCGTATATATTATTTTAATTTAAATCTTATGTTAATTATATGAAACAAATGTAAAAAAAATGTTAAAAACAACAAAATGTTAAATTGATTTTATTTCAAGAAAAAAAGAAAAATCTACCTCCTAATTTTACTCCACCTCAGATAATAACCTGATTTTCGTCTTGGTTTTTTATCCTTACCACGCTTTCCAACATTCTTAGCACATGTTTTAACTGTCTATTCTCTAAAAGCAGGATGATACTTCCTTTGTTGCTCCTGATACTTTTCAACTTCTTAAATCTAAAAGACTAATAAAAAGGTTACGTAATAGTCCTTATTTTTTAAACAATAACAGGTGGAATAAGTGGTTTATTTTTTTGGTTTTGTGGTAATTCCAAATTCAGATGGAGGGATTTTAAATTAAAAATTTACCTTTATATTACCTGAAATCACAGAAATTTTATTTTTTCGGGTGAGTAAAAAAATATCTGGCAGGTTTTAATTAATGTACAAATATTTAGTAAATTAACTTTTGACCATTTGGAGAACATCATCAACTATAAGATTTTCATTAAATCTTTTTCTGTTGCTTCTTTAAAATTCTTCTCTTTTAAAAATTTACTTAATCTTTCTAAATGATATTTTGTATTCTCAATTGTCGTCTGCTTCCTTTTTTAAGCTTTTAAAATTTCACAATATTCATTAATTACTTTCTCATTTTCTTTTTTTGCCATAGCAAGTCCTCAATAACCAAATATAATTATGGCGATATAAAACCTTTAGTTAAGGTTTAATTAGAATAAACCTTAAATTTAATAACCAGCAGTTGTATATGAGATAAGGATGCATTGAGGTGAGGAGATAATAATGCCAGAAATGGAATTTGTAAATAATGAATTATGTGTTACTGGAATGGAAGAATTAGATGTTATTCTAGGTGGTGGAATACCAACTGGAAGTACTGTTTTATGTGTTGGAAGTAGTGGATCTGGAAAAACTACTCTTTGTATGCAGTTTCTAATTAACGGAGCTCTTAAAGGAGAACGAGGTGTTTTTTTTACAATAACTGAACCTTTATTTAAATTAACAAAAAACATGGAAGGATTTGATTTTTATGATAAAAAATTGATTGAATCTGGAATGGTTAATCTTATAGATCTAAGAATAATCAGTGAAAGACTTGGTCTTGATACAGAAAAATATACTGTTGAAGATGCTAGTGCACTTTTAGATATACTTAGAGATATTGCAGACGAGCTAAATGTTAAAAGATTAATAATAGATTCAATTACAGCTCTTTGTTATAGACTGCAAACTCCGGAGATGATACGTGATTTCATATTCAAACTTGGCTCATCTCTTGCAGCTAGGAAATGTACTACTCTTTTGACATCAGAGGTTCCTCCAAGAAAATTCCAGTATTCTCAATATGGGATTGAAGAATTCATCTCAGATGGTATATTTTTCTTAGGAGATATAGAGCGAAAAGGAGATCTTATTCGAACGTTTCAAGTAGTAAAAATGAGAGGAGCTGCTCATAGTAGAACAAAATCAGCAATGAGTATCTCTTCAACAAATGGTGTAGAACTAGCCCCACTTTTAAAATCTAAAGAGTGAAGATACTAATGCCTAATGTCTTAATAGATGGTTTAAAGGAAAGGATATCATCTGCAATTAAAATAAATCAATCAGTTGGTATTCTACTTCCGGGTAACAATTATCCTGATTTAATTCAAGCTATGTTTGAAAGAATCTATAATAATCCAGAAGAAGCTTGGGTATATGTTACTGTTACAAAGCCTTATGATACTCTTATAAAACAATATGATTTTTTAAGCTCTACAAAGAATATTAAATTTATTGATTGTGTTTCAAGAGCAGCAGGGATTATCAGACCTGATCCTAATTGTATATATCTTGAAAGTCCAACATTACTTGAAAAACTTGGTCTTGAAATTATGAATATTTTTAAGGTTGTAGATGAAAATACAAAAAAATATCTTGTATTAGATTCTCTAAGTAATCTTATAATATATAATGATCCTGAGATTGTAACAGAATTTTTTTATCATATAATAAATAGAACACGTGTTAAAGACATTCATACGATATCTCTTGCAATTGAAGAGGAAGGTCTTGAGAAGTATCTTAATAGATTGATATACTTAAACGATAAAATCTTGAAGGTTAGAGACTCATTTATTTAGAAATATAATTTATGATTAAATATGCCAAAAGATGAATTTATTACAACCGGTATTGAAAAATTAGATAATCTTCTTGAGGGAGGAACGCCTAGAGGATACTCAATATTAATACTTGGAACTCCTGGTAGTAGTATTGAGATTTTAAGTAAACAATTGGCATCAACTGGTAAAGTATTATACATTACAACTGAAGAGACAGAGGATGAATTAAAAGAAGCCATGAAAAGATTTGGATGGGAAAAAGCAAATATGGATGTTATAGATATTGCAAAACAATATTCTGAATCAGTATTAAGTGGTGAACAAAAAAGAGTAAGTGTATATGAGCAAAGATCTAAAGTTAAATTAAAAGAGTTAATAGAAATAGGCTCATCTGGTATGCCACCTATAACAAAAGGTGGTGAAGATTTTTTAGCAATTCTTTCAAACGAAATAAAATCAGCAAAATTTGAAAAAATTGTAATTAACTCTCTTGATTTTTTTCTTAATCAATATACTCAAGATGAAGTATTAAGAACAATTCATGCTGCTAAAATATGTAATATTCAAAATAAAGGTGTAATGTTTATGATTATGACTCGGGGTATTCATGGAGATATTTTTGAACGAAAAATGGAAGGCATCGCTGATTGTGTTCTTGAGCTTGAAGTTTTACAGAAAGGATCAACCTTTGAGAGATTTCTTGCAGTTAAAAAAATGAAAAACTATGCAAAAAAGATAGGGATTGCTAGATATGCAATAGATAGTGATGGATTTGTACTTGAAATGATTGAAAGAATTATGTAAATTTTATTTTTTAATTTCTTCTAAGTTCTTGTAAATTTGATATAAGATACAGTTTTCTTCTCCAGGACATACAACCTCTGGTGGTGTTAAACGGCAACCTGGATTATTTCCATGTCTAATTCTTGATTTAAAATTACATTCATTAATCATAATATCAAATAAATATGTGTATAAACAATTATTATATTAATTTACCATTTTATTTAAAAAAGGGAAAAGTAAGGGGTAATATGCAGAAGAGGAGAATAGATAATATGAATTACACCCTTACATTAATATTATGTTTTTTTAAACTAATAAAATCTTTGTCATTATAATAACAAATAATCTTTCAAAATGTTATAATTTTCAAACTTTGTTATTATGTTAATATATTTTTATCTAATTGTTGCAATATTAATCAATATATCGTTAAAGCTTTTACACCTTTTGCATTTCGAATCAGTGGAATTAATCTACCAGGTATTTGCTTTTCTGTAATAATAAACAATCTCGGTTCTTCAATAAGTTGGAAATCATCAACAATAGCTTGTCTAATACTAATCTTGTTTCTTGCAATTATATTAGCTACCTCAGCAATTATTCCTGGAATACTAGGATCTTCAGGAATAATTTCTATAACACTCCAATTCATATTTGATGCGGTATCTTTTAAATGACATGTTGGAGTTAATTTAGAAAATATATTTTTTAATTCTATATTTTTATTAATTATTTCTAGTGTAGCATTTACTGATCTTCGATCTATATTCAATGCCCTTGCAATTTTAGAATCTGAAAGTTCAATATCACCACAATATATTCGATTATTTTTAACTCTTAAACCATATTCTAGCATTTTCTTTGCGACAATTTCTCTCATTGGATATCCTTTAAAAAAATTTGAGATATTTTTCCACATAATTTAATAAAGCAACATTATACTATTTATATTTTATGCATAAATGTATAAAATTATACATTAAAGTATAAAATTAACAAAATTTATATACTAAAAACACGATAATATATAATATGAAGTCAAAAAAAATAATTCTCGATGAAAATGAAATACCAAAAAAATGGTATAACATTCAAGCAGATCTTAAAACACCTTTAGATCCACCTTTACACCCAGGTACAAAAGAACCAATTGGTCCTAAAGACCTAAGTGCTATATTTCCAATGGGTTTAATAAAACAAGAGGTTAGTCAGGAAAGATATATTAAGATACCAACAGAAGTTAGAGAAATCTATAAAATATGGAGACCATCACCACTTATAAGAGCAGAGAGATTAGAAAAATACTTAAAAACTCCAGCTGAA
Organism: uncultured Thermoplasmatales archaeon; assembly: GCA_964628575.1. Taxonomy (GTDB): domain Archaea; phylum Thermoplasmatota; class E2; order DHVEG-1; family DHVEG-1; genus CAZVNH01. The sequence goes on from CAZVNH010000012.1 coordinate 7,697, forward strand.
ATCTATTATAAATGGGAAGGAGTAAGCCCTCCTGGTAGTCATAAACCAAACTCTGCAGTTCCACAGGCTTACTATAATAAAAAAGAAGGAATAGAACGAATCGTAACAGAAACAGGCGCTGGTCAATGGGGCTCAGCTTTGGCTTTTGCAGCAAAAATATTTGATCTCCAATGCAGGATTTATATGGTTAAATGTAGTTATGATCAAAAACCATATAGAAGAGTTCTAATTCAAAACTGGGGTGCAGAAATATTCCCAAGTCCAACAAAATTAACTAATTCAGGTAGACAAATTCTAAAAAAAGATCCAAATACATCAGGAAGTCTTGGAATTGCGATAAGTGAAGCTGTTGAGGATGCAGCGACAAATGAAAATACAAACTATGCATTAGGCTCTGTCTTAAATCATGTAGTATTACATCAAACGATTATAGGAGAAGAAACAAAAGAACAATTCAAAAAAATAGAAAAATACCCTGACATAATTGTAGGATGTGTTGGAGGAGGAAGTAATTTTTCAGGTGCATCATTTCCCTTTCTTAGAGATAAAATAATTGGTAAAAAACCTAATCTTCAAATAGTATCAGTTGAACCTCTTGCATGTCCGACATTAACCAAAGGAGAATACAGATATGATTTTGGCGATGCTGTTGGATTAACACCATTGTTAAAAATGTTTACACTTGGACATAACTTTGTTCCACCTGCGATTCATGCTGGCGGTCTAAGATATCATGGAGACTCTCCATTACTTTGTAAACTTACAAAGGAAAATTATATGGAAGCACTTGCTTATAATCAATCAGAAGTATTTGAAGCTGCTTCAATCTTTGCTAAAACTGAAGGATTTGTTGTAGCACCAGAAACAGCTCATGCAGTCAAAGCTGCAATAGATTTTGCAAAAATCTGTAAACAAAAAAATGAGAAAAAAATAATATTATTTGCAAATAGTGGACATGGATATTTCGATCTTTCAGCTTATGATGCATATCATAATAATAAAATTATTGATTATCAGTATCCTGAAGAAATGATTAAAAAATCTATGACTTCTCTTCCATTAATTTAATTCTTTTTAAAATAATTCGCATACAGTTCTTGTTGTTGATGCAGGTGTTCTAAACAAAAATATACCAGGAGAACCATCTTCCACAATAACCATTCCTCTCACATCAGCTCTTGATTCTAAACCATTAAAACAAGCAGATAAATTAATTGTCAACAATGCTTTATCTCCTTCATTGATAACTGGGGCATTACGAGTGCATGAACTGTCTCGATCTTCTACTACGATTATTCCAAATTCACTAGCATTTAAATCAAATGCTGCCTCAGTATTAAAAAGACCATTGGCACTTGAACTTGCAGAATAGGTTGTCACCCATGATAATATACATTTCACAGATCCATTTGAAATTGCAATAACAGTTTCAGATAAATCAATTCCACTTGCACCGGCTCTTGGTGTTACCATTATTGACATATTATGAAATCTTTTATAGTCAGTTCCACTTATTGTTCTTGTATTATGATGACCTATTATCTCATAAACACGTATTCCTGCACTTACTTCATCTTGCGTATCTTCACCTGTTGACATTGCTTGCCGCTCTAATTGATCAGATGTTTGAATTAGAACTGATGCGGCAATTCCAGCAACAAGAACCATTGCAATAAAAACAATCAATCCACCAATTCCAATAGATGCAATTCTATTATTTATAGATAGAAAATAGTATATTTTCTTTCTTTTTTTGAATCGCATCCCAACCATCCTTACAATAATAAAGTAATAATTCTTTTAAAACATTTTTTTGCATTTGAATGTGTACAGGAATGTGTAGGTATATATGTTAAAGATTGTCCTAATTATACTGTACGTGTGCAAACGTATAGCTAAATGAATATGCAACTAATTATTCAATATCCAATACCTATAAAAACAATGAATGATATTCAAATTATTGATTAATGTGGATGGGATGCAGACAGAAAAAAACAATGAGCTTTCTTCAGATATGATTAGACCTCTCGTTATGAGAGCTCTAAGGAGAAGCAATGTACGAAAAAAGATAGCTGAATATCTATTTGAAATTAGCCCAAGTTATAGCTATACATCTGAAATAGCTTATAATGTAAAAACAACTCCAACTAATGTTATAGGTGCAATACGAGGGATGGGTACTAGATATAAGACTGATGAATCACTAATTAACCTTAATGTTGTTGAATCTGAAAGTGGGGGAAATAATATTAAATTATACAGGTTAACACCTTTTGGAAAAGAAGTTATTGAATCTATTAATCAGAGAAAATAATAACTTGTTTTTTGTTAGAAAACTTTTTTAATACCATATCTCTTAATAATGAGATATATATATCGGATTTGATTTTGTTATAGAGGGTAATGCTCATGAATAGTTTAAATATCCCAGAAATTAAATATGGTACAGAAAAACTGAAAAAGGGATTTGCAAAAATGCAAAAAGGAGGCGTTGTAATGGATGTTACAAATGCACAGCAAGCAAGAATTGCAGAAGATGCAGGAGCAGTTGCTGTAATGGCTCTTGAAAGAGTACCTGCAGATATAAGAGCTCAGGGTGGTGTTGCAAGAATGGCAGATCCAGTAATTATCAGGGAAATAATGGACTCTGTAAGCATACCAGTAATGGCTAAGGTTAGAATCGGTCATTTTGTTGAAGCTCAAGCACTTGAAGCACTTGGAGTTGATATGATTGATGAATCTGAGGTTTTAACGCCTGCAGATCCTTATTATCATATTGATAAACATAGATTTACAATACCATTTGTATGCGGATGTCGAAATCTTGGAGAAGCAATTAGACGAATATGGGAAGGTGCTGCAATGATTAGAACCAAAGGAGAAGCTGGTACAGGTAATATAATAGAAGCAATACGACATCAGAGAATGGTAAATAATATGATTATTTACTTAAAGGATTTAAATAAAACTGAATTAGAAAAATTAACTGAGAAATACTGTCAAAGCTATATTGATGCAATTAAAACAACTACAAACAGGAAGCTGAATGACAATACATTTCTTTTTGAAGAATATACCTATAAAACAATAAAAAATGGTCTATTTGAAATAATTTCTGAAACAAAAAAAATACAACGATTACCAGTAGTTAATTTTGCAGCAGGTGGTATTGCAACACCTGCAGATGCAGCGATAATGATGCAGCTAGGAAGCGATGGTGTTTTTGTCGGCTCAGGTATATTTAAATCAGATAACCCTAGTAAAAGAGCCAAAGCAATAGTTGAAGCAGTAGCAAATTTTGATAAACCTGATATTATTGCTGAAGTTAGTAAAAATCTTGGAGAAGCTATGGTTGGATTAGAAATTGATAAAATCCCAAAAGAAGAACTTCTTCAGGAGAGAGGATGGTAAATAGCGTTAGTCTTGGAGTAATTGGATATCAAGGAGCGATTACTGAACATTTTTCAATTTTAAAAAATGCATTTGATTATACAAAAACTAAAGGTTCTGTAGTAAATATAAAAAAAAAAGATGATTTAAAAAATATTAATGGAATTATTATACCTGGTGGAGAAAGTACAACTATTTCTAAATTATTGATTAAAAATGGACTTTATGATGAAATCTTAAGAAGAATTGGAGAAAATAGCATTGCTATCATGGGAACTTGTGCGGGTTGTGTACTCCTTTCAAGTGAACTTGCAGATAAAAATGATGAAATCCAACTTTTATCAGCTATGAAAATGAAAGTTCGAAGAAATGCATTTGGAAGACAAAAAGAATCATTTGAAAAAATGATAAATATTAAGAATTTTTCAGAGCCATACAATGCAATTTTTATTAGAGCTCCTGTTATTGAAAGGGTATGGGGAGATTGTAAAATAATATGTAAATTTGATGATAGTATTGTAATGGCTCAACAGAATAATCTATTAGGCTTATCTTTTCATCCTGAGTTAACAAATGATATAAGGATTCATGAATATTTTATTGATATAATAAAAAAAAATCTTTAAAAAAAAGTTTAGTAAAAGATAGAATAAAAAGGAGTTTT
>CAZVNH010000012.1:11763-17838 GCA_964628575.1 uncultured Thermoplasmatales archaeon
CCTATGCCTTCATTATTGCCATTAAAAATATTCCAAGAGCTATAACTGCACCAACAATGGCTCCAAGAATTGCTACTATTCCAGTAAGGATATGATCCTTGAATAGCAGTATGCTATCTTCACCTGGCATATTCATAAAGGATTCAAGTAAACCTGCGCCCCAAAGGAATATAACAAATACTAACAATCCAATTACTATTAGTATTCCGCCAACAGCTCTACTTCTACCTGAGCCAAAATATGCAGTAAATAATCCTGCAATGATACTTGCAACTGCAAATACCAGCGTCAACATACTAAGGAATGTATTTAAGTATCCCATTTTTTTTTCACCTCTTTAAAATTTTGTTCCAGTTAAAGTTTTAGTATCAATTACACCATCAATTGATCTAATACTATCAACTACAATTTTTCCAAGTCTCTCGAAATCATCAGCTTTTATTTTAGCAATAAGATCGTATTCACCAAATAGTGGGTGTAATTCAACTATTTCAGGTACTTTTGATAGTTTATTATATACATCATGTTCTCGAGCAGGTGCCGCACTTATTAGAACGAAACCAATTGCCATAGGCTTTATCACCTGACTTCCCTTATATTTTTTTGTAATATAAATCTTTTCTAAAATTTTGATAAATTAATATTTTATTCTTTTCCCTTTGAATTTTTTATATTTATCTTGATGTTTTTCTTTTTAATTGTTACTATCTTTTTAATATCAAGATTGATGTTTTTATTTACGATATATTCATCAATAGGTTTATCTGGTAACTTTCCATCAACTTCATAGATATAATAACCTTTTTCATTATCAATTGATTGAATATATTGATGATTTCTTATTTTTTTTACTTTAATACCAGGGATTTGCTTTAAAGCATCAAATAACTTTTGTTCCTTTTCAAGATCAAGCTCTGTTTCATCAATATATGGTTGAAGCAATTTTTCAAGATTATTAGTTTTTATTCTTAACAGATGAACATTCCCGATTATTCTTTTATTAATCAAACCTGCATTTTCAAGTGTTTTAATATGTCTTGAGGTTACAGGAACAGAAATTCCTATTTCTTTTGAAAGAGCTGTTAGATGTAATTCTCTATTTACTAATGTCTGTAAAATCTTAATTCTCGTTGGGCTGCTTAAGGCCTTGAAGATTGAATTGTTACTCATTTAGGTAAGAATCATTATCTAAAATGTTACATTTTAAAGTTGCTATTATTTTTTCTTTTTATGCAAAATAAAAGAATAGGTGTTTTAAAACCTGTTTTATCAATACTTATACCTGTTGTGATTTTAATTATATTATTTGTAACTGCAGTAAATGTAGGGATTATTTCAATTGGTACTCAGGAAAAAATAACATATAAAAATGTAGATTCTTCACTTTCTAATAATTCCTCAGGAATTTCAGCAACTGTTATAATTGATTTTGGTGATGGAAATATTTTATCAAATACAATTATTAGTAGAAATATTACAGTATATGGTTTTTTATTAGATACAGCTAAGATTGAAAATATCAATGTAAAATCAACCTATTATAAACAATATGATAGTGTATTTGTTGATTCTATATCGTCTTATAATGGAGGACAAAATAACAAATGGTGGATATATTATGTAAATGATATAGCAGGACCTGTTGGTGCTGACAAATATATTGTAAAAAATGATGATATAATTAAATGGAAATTTGAAAAATCAATTTATTAAAAAAAGAAATTTAATAAACAGATAAAATATTAAACATAGGAGGATTAAAAATGTATGAAAAAATTATAAATGAAAAGAACAAAGTTATAATTGCGCTAACTCTGATAATCTGTGGTGTTATTAGTAGATTAACTCTTTTTGAACTACTTCCAAGAACTCCTGATATCTATATTCATATAAATGGATTAACTCAACCAATGTTTATGCTTGATTTATTCTTTATAATAGCTGTGATATCAATAATAAGTGGTATTATTCTTGGTGGTTACTACACATTTGTCATCCCATTTATAGTTATGATGATTACTGATTTAATTTTAGGAAACACATTAATCTTACTATTTACATGGTCTGGATTTATACTATTAGGAGTGATTGGGTTTATATTAAAATCTAAACGTAGTTTAACCTTTAAAAATATTCCAACATTTTTAGGTGCTGGAATTGGCGGAGTCATCTTATATGATATCTGGACTAACTTTGGTTGCTGGTTAGGATTGTATCCTCATAACTTCAATGGATTAATAATGTGCTTTACTGTATCCATACCGTTTACTCTATGGCATTTATTATCAACATCAATTCTTCTTACAGCTGTTTTAATTCCAGTTATTGTACTAAAAAACAGTAGTTTATTAAAAACAGAACATACAATTAAACCAGTTAAAAAATCCACAGCAATAGGTGCAACAATCGGATTAATGGCACTATCAATTATTACACTTATTGCATAATCACCTTCTTTCTTTTTTTTGTGCAAAATCATTTATAGAAAAAACAATTCACAGTCATGATGAAATATCCATTGTTTGAAGCTCAAGATTCAATATATAACTCTATAAATGATGCCTTAGAAGAGTTAAGATATAAAATAGATATCAAACTTGAGATACCTCCAGAAGGTTTAGGCGACTTTGCTTTTCCTTGTTTTTCATTAGCACCTATTGCAAAGAAATCTCCAAATCAAATCGTACTTGAAATTGTAAAGATAATCAAAAAGGATAAATGGATTGAAAAAATTGAGCCGAAAGGAGCATATGTTAATTTTTTTATTGATAAAAAAAATCTAAATATTGCTACTTTTAAATCATTAAAAGAAAAAAAAGAAAATTATGGATATCTTGATAAAAAAAATAAAAAAGTAATTGTTGAACATACTTCTGCAAATCCTAATGGGCCATTACATGTTGGTAGAGCGAGAAATCCAATTATTGGTGATACGGTCTTTAGAATATTTAAAGCGGCTGGATATGATGTTAAAACACAGTTTTATCTTGATGATATGGGTAAACAAGTGGCAATACTAAACTGGGGTGAACATAATAAGGATAAATATATAAATGAGCTAAAAAAATATCCTCCTGCGGGTTCAGCAGTTTTTACTTTTAAAAAAAATACATCAGACCATGATAATGTGTTATACTATCAAATATCAAGTAATCTAATGAAAAGAAATGGAAAAATTTCCTCAGAAATACATGAAATAGTTAAAAAACTTGAAGAAGGAGACAATAAAACACTTGATGATGTTTATAAATCATATTCATCTATTTTAGAAGGTATTAAAGAAAGTATGAAAGTATTAAATATTGCTTTTGATCAATTTATTCCAGAATCAAAATTTGTTAAAAATAAAAATGTAGATGCTATAATTGAAAAATTAAAACAATCAGAATATTGTGGTAATGAAGATGGGGCATATTATTTAGATCTTGAATCATTTGGAATCAAAGGTAGAAATACGAAATTTTTCTTTCTAAGAAAAGATGGGACGTCTCTATATGCAACAAGAGATATTGCTTATCATCTCTGGAAAGCAAAACATGCAGATATTTTAATTAATGTTCTTGGCGAGGATCATAAACTCGAGTCTAAACAAGTTGAAGTTGCTCTAAATCTATTAAAAGCAGATAAAATTCCTAATGTAATTTTTTACTCATTTGTTTCACTACCGGGTGGTAAAATGTCAACAAGAAAAGGTAGAGTAGTATATCTTGATTATCTAATTGATGAATGTATAAACAGAGCAAAAAAAGAGGTAAAAAATCGAAGAGGAAAGGAACTATCTGAAAATAAAATTCAAGAAATAGCAGAAGTAATAGGAATAGGTGCAATAAGATATAATATAATAAAAGTACAACCTGAAAAAGATATAATCTTTAAATGGGAAGAAGCATTAAATTTTGAAGGTAATGCTTCACCATTTGTACAATATGCTCATGCTAGAGCATGTAGTATACTTACTAAAAATAAAGAAAAAATAAGTGATATCAATTCTGAGGTTTTAATACATAAATCAGAAGTAGATTTAATTAAAAAAATCGCAATGTTCCCAGTAATTATAGATAGTGCTTGTGAGGGTTTTAAACCACATATTATTACCAACTATCTTTTTGAAACAGCTTCGAAATTTAATCAGTTTTATAGAGATTGCCCAGTACTTCATGAAGAAAATATTGAACTTCGAAAAGTACGACTTGCTCTTGTTAATGCTCTAAGAACTGTTTTAAAAAATGGTCTTGATCTTCTTGGAATTATTGCACCAGAGGAAATGTGAATAAGTTTAAATTATCCACCTTTACAATTGTTGATAGATTAAAAATAGTTTTGATTTGTAATAGTGATGAAGAAATTATTAGACAAAAATTATTTATATTAAAATTGATATATAATAATCTGTTGATCAACTGATAGATCTTTTAACACGATCAAATCTTACAATTGATTGATCAATGAGAGACAAATATGAGAGGACCTATAAAATTTCATTGGAAAAATATACATCATTTATATATTGGTTTAGGTGTCATGTTTTATGCAATTATATCCTCTATTAACGAATATATTAATATCTTTACAGACACCTTTTTTATCATTGGTACATATATCACAGTTGATGATTTTATTGAGCATACCATAACAGCGACTACTCCACTTCGAATATTTACTGAAAAAATTTTAGATCCAATTATAATCACAGCTAAAACTCTGTTTAGAAAAAACCGAAGAATAATACAATAAAAAAAGAAATAATTATTTAGAAAAACTTCCAAACAACTATTTCATTGGATGCTAAATTTCCAGCGGCATCAAAAACATCAAATCTTATTGTTTTTTTTCCAAAAGCTAAGTCATCCCAAATAAAATTATCAGGACCATTAGTAAAAACTTCTAATAGAATATTATTAATATATAATCTCATCGAAGAAATATCAGTTTCGTAATCATATGCATTTATTATAAGTGCAATAGGTCCAAGAATTATTGGAATGAAAAATGATATTATCATATTATTATTAACATAGATTGCATTTTTTGGATGTATAATCTCAACAATTGGTGGATTATTATCCTGCTCTTCTTCAGTTTTATAAATAGATATTAATGGGTATATATCTTGATTTATCCCATTAGAAATATTATAAGGTACATCCCCTAGACCATCGTTATCAACATCCACTCCTGAATAATCATCCCAATAATTGCCTTCTTTTGTTGTGTTGTTATACCAGTTATTATTCCATATATCATTTGCATTTAAACCATTGTTGATAAAATTATTATGATATATTGTATTGAATAAAGACCCCAGGACGTTGATACCATTATATTTATTGCCAATTATATGGTTATCATTGATTGAATTATTATCAGATCTATAAAGATATATTCCATCGTTATCATTATTTTCTATAAAGTTACCTGTTATGATATTGTCTTTTTGTGCTGAAAAAACTACTATACCATTTTTATTTTTAGAAATTTTATTTCCTTTTACGAAATTTTTACTAACTCCAGTAATCTTGATACCTACTGAATTTTCTATTATATTGTTATCGACAATTTTATTGGAATTTGAATTTACTCTTATACCAATACCGTTAATGTTATCACTATTTATTATTTTAAAACCTGAGATATAAACATCATCATGATTTATAATAACAACATCATCTAGTTTGTTACCATCAATAAATGTATTATCTTTGTTTTCTCCAAGTAGATTAATCGATTTATTTATCTTGATATTTTCTTTATACACTCCATTATATACAAAAATCGTATCTTTATTACTTGCATTATCAAGAGCTTCCTGAATTTTTATATAATCAGCATTACCGTCATCGTTTACAAAAATAGTTTTCGCTTTCCCTGCACTAATAGTTAATCTTGCAGGTATTATAGCAATTATCAAGAAAATAAACACTATAACTCCAATGATTATCTTTTTCATATTTACATCCTGATTTTTAAATATTTTAATGCGATTAATATAATTAGATAATTTAAATCTAATGTAATTCAAGTAAAAGTATTTTTATAATTGAAAAATCTCATATTTTTTATTTTTTGGTCTTAACA
>CAZVNH010000012.1:17848-18491 GCA_964628575.1 uncultured Thermoplasmatales archaeon
CCATTAAATAGAAAAAATAGTAATATTTATTTTTAAAGTTTAAAGACTCTTTGAAAAAACTGATACAATATTGGATTATTTTGTAGTAATCTTATCAACTGTGTATTGATGTTTGACTTATTTTTTCCTCTTGTACCATATGTCTTAATCAACAAAACATTACAGTGACCTAGACTAAAAGATTCTGTAGTACCTGTTATGATGTATCCTCCATCAGTTGTCTGCTGAACAGAATCACCAAGCTCACCATATATTCCTCCGAAGGTCTTATCCCAAACCTTATTTCCATTGCTATCAGTTTTAATTAACCAAACATCAAAATAACCAGCACCAAATGATTCTGTAGTACCTGTTATGATGTATCCTCCATCACTTGTCTGCTGAACAGAATTGCCCCAATCCTCATTTGTTCCTCCGAAGGTCTTATCCCAAACTTTATTTCCATTGTTATCAGTTTTAATTAACCAAACATCTGGTTTACCAGCTCCAAAAGAAGTTGTTTCTCCTGTTATGATGTATCCTCCATCATTTGTCTGCTGAACAGAGCGGCCGTATTCATAACCTGTTCCTCCGTAGGTCGTATCCCAAATCTTATTTCCATTGCTATCAGTTTTAATCAACCAAACATCTAATTCACCAGCAC
>CAZVNH010000013.1:0-17904 GCA_964628575.1 uncultured Thermoplasmatales archaeon
GAATTAAATGATGCAATAAACAATGATAAGAATATTCTTTTTGAGGGAGCACAAGGTACAATGCTTGATGTTGACTTTGGTACTTACCCTTATACAACATCTTCACATACAATTGCTGGAGGATCAACTATTGGAACAGGAATCAGTCCAAAAAAGATTGATGATATAATTGGAATAGTAAAGGCCTATACTACTAGAGTAGGAGGAGGTCCATTACCAACCGAACTTTTTGATAAAAACGGAGCGTATATGCAACAAAAAGGTCATGAGTTTGGAACAACAACAAGTAGACCAAGAAGATGTGGTTGGTTAGATCTTATTGTGGTAAATCACTCATGTATGATTTCTGGAATAACTAAACTAGCGATAACAAAACTTGATGTTTTAGATGGATTAAAAAAAGTAAAAATATGCACACATTACAAATTAAATAATAAAAAAATTGATTATTTCCCAGCAGATATTTATGATGTAGAAAAATGTAAACCGATTTATAAAGATTTTAAAGGTTGGGAAAAGATAAATCAAAAATCAAAAGAATTTAAAGATTTACCAGTTGAAGCACAAGATTATTTAAATTTTATAACTAATTATCTTAATATACCAATATCTCTTGTTTCAATTGGTCCTGGACGAAAACAAACAATAGAAATTTAAATTATTTTTTTAACTTTTATAATAGTTGAAATCCATCTGAGATATGAATTACATGCTGCTCTTAGTGAGCTTGTATCTTTTGAAATAATTTCAAATTTAAATAAATTTTTTGTAACTTTTATATGTGTATCTGTTTTTGGTATTTTGTTTTTAATCTCCGGCTCAAGCGATTCAAAAATAATTTTTGCATCCTCTTCTGAGTCAAAATAGATAAAAAAGCTTGCCTTTTTCATTTAAACATTGTTAATTATTTAGATCTAATTCTTTTTGCTACAGTTGGTCTCTCTTTATAGAAGATTTTACTACCACAATATGGACATTGCATACCAATATTTTTTACATCAAATTTTACGCTTTTTTTGCAAAGTCCACATTTGTATCCAGTCATTTTTTATCTCCTTCTTTTTCTAACTTTTTTTGAGCATCCTCTTCTTCAACAACAGGTACTTCAAGTTCTCCTTTAAGCATTCTTTCAACATTTTGTCCTGCTTCAGTTCTTGGATAATATGCTCCACCTGCAAACTTGATACCGCATTTACTGCATTGCCAGATACTTGTTCCAACTCTTTTAACTTTTTGATGGCCACAACTTGGACATTTATGTTTAGCCTTTTGGATAACTTCAACATTTTTAACACGAGTTCTAGCTCTAACACCATATCTTGCTTGAAATCTACCTGCAGGTCCAACTTTTTTAGTTCTTTTTGCCATATTTATTTACCTACACTTTTATATAATTGTTCTCGAATTTTCTTCCCGTTATCTAAAGAGGCTTTAATAACTTTTTTTATCTCTTCAACAGAATAGCTTCCATTTAATCCTTTCTGCATTGCTCTAATATCGCTTTTTTTATCTGTTGCAACAGTTAATCTTGCTTCAGCAATTTCTTCTTCATCTAAGGAGGGATCCATTATTATTACTCCATTGTATTTTACAGATGTACAAGAAATTGGCGGATCTTTCAAAGGTAGTGGATAATCCTCACCTAATTCAAATCTCTTAGCAGGTACTTTTGCTGTCATCAGAGCTGCAAGAGATGCTAATGATGCTGCATCAAAAAGATTTCCATCATAGTCAATTATATGAATATCAATAAAAATAATCCATACTTTTTCGTTAGGTTCGATACAAAGCTTTTCAACTTCTATTAGATTAGATTCTCTTATCCCTCTATCAACTACTCTTGCTAATTCAATAGAGTCTTCTCGTGGTGGTCCTGCTTCAAAATCTGGAGATGCAAGTGGTATCAATTCTGCAGCAGTTGTCATTACTCCTTCATTAGGTGTATCTGGGTATGGTTCTCCAACATCCATTTTTATTCCAGCTACAACCTGAGTATTTCCAATTTTTACCCGGGCTGATCCTTCTGCTTTTTGTATGATATTGGTCTCAATTTCTATTTTTCTGAATTCATCAAATTTTCTACCATCTGATCTCTTGTTATTTTTTGCAAGATTAATGAGATAATCTTTTTTAATCGATGGAGTTATCGTCATTTTATTTTCCCTCCGATTCATTCTGATATTTATCAAGAATTGCCTTTTTTTGTATCTCTGAAACAGTACAGCATCCTTTTATTGCAAGATTTAGTGCTTTATCAAATTCTTTTTGTGTTAAATGTCCATCCATTTGCATCAAAAGAATTTGACCGGTTCTTGGTGAAATTGCAATTGGTAAATCTGCGTCACCATAATTGTCTTCTTCCTTTCCAAGGTCAAGTACTACTTGATTTTCGATTTTTCCTGCAGCACATGCAACTGGTATATCTTTCATTGGAATTCCTGCGTCAACAAGAGCAACAGCTGCTGCTGTTAATCCTGCACATCTTGTTCCTGCTTCAGCATCTAAAACTTCAATATTTACATCTATTGCGGCTCTTGGAAAATATTCAGTCATTACTACGTTTTCTAGTGCTTCTGATATAACCTTTGATATTTCTCTACTTCTTCTATCAGGTCCTGGTCTTTTTCTATCATCTACACTAAAAGCTGCCATGTTATATCTTGCATTAATTATTGCTCTAAGTGGATTTTGGGTATGTCTAGGAACCGCTTCTCTAGGCCCATATACTGCAACAATTACTTTATTACCTCCCCATTCAAGATAACATGATCCTTCAGCTCTATGAAGTACTCCTGCTTCAATTTTGATTTTACGAAGTTCATCTGGTTTTCTTCCATCTAAACGTTTACCGTTTTCAATTAATTTGATATCTGATTTCATTTAATGCACATCCTTTGTATCTTTTTTTAATAAATCTTCAATTTTATTGGTAAGACCATATGATAAGGCCTCATCTTGTATTAATTTAATAGTTTCAATAACCTTTTTTATTCCTTTTTCATCACCATCAAGCCAAATCCTTCCATTTTGTCCAACAAATATACGGCTTTTGGTATATTTTTTAAGAAGTGAAATCATTGAACCTTTTTTACCAATGATTCTTGGAACCTTTGATGGTTCAACATTAATTATTTGTCCACCTTTAACCTTGTACAGATTCCTATCATTTAATGTGATCTGTAATTTTTTTTCTTTATCTACTTGTGAAACCTTTGCCATAACTGTATCTCCTGCATTTAAATATTTTTCTGTCTCTCCAAAGTCTACATCCCAAGGAACTTCATTAACATGTAATAATGCAGGATATGCTGCATTTATATCAACTAACCAACTAGAAGACATCGCTTCAATAACTATTCCTATTACAAAATCTTTTTCTGTTGGATCGTATCTACCTTTTAATGGTGTAATATTGAGAAATTTATTATTCTTATTTAATACTCCTAAAACACCTGAATATATCTTTCCATTTTCAATAAATGTTCCCTTTCCAGCTTTATAATTCTCTATATCTCCAATAAGCTGGCTTGGAATAACAATTTCACGTTTTTCTTGACTCATAGAATCTTTTACCCCAATGATATGTTACTTTAAAATCTTTGTAGAAACATTTCCTTTAGTAACATCATTAATTTTATCATAAAATTCAGTTTGTAAACCTGCAGCTATTCGTATGATACCAATCCATGATCCATCTGACTGCCAATCTTCCCGTTCTAAAGCACCAAAATTTCTAATAGTACCATATGCTCTGCCTGTGAATTCAGCAGGTATTTTTATAGATATTCTAATATGTTCCATTGATATTGGAATTATTGGTCTGAGAGACTCAATAATAATTTTAACTTGTTCACTTACAGGTTTAAAAGGATCAACATGAATTCCTGCTTGTTCCATGGCAAGCTCAATTCGTTGTCTTGGATGGGGAGCTTTTGTTTTCGGGTCCATTGCATTTTTAGTAATTGTTTCAATAATCCTATTTTTTTTATTCCTCTGCATTTTATGTCGCTGTTCTGTTGTTAATTGAATATCACCCTTTTGTATAATTTTTTTTACAATTTCTTCAATATTATTTGTACCAAAAACCTTTTGAATAGATTCTTCTGATGCATGTGTACCTTTTTTTGAATCTTCAAAGATGGTATCTATTGCTAGATGTTGTAATATGTCTATCTCTTTTCCTTCAATTAGATCAGCTGCTGCATAAGGATCAACTAGAATCTCAAAATGATCATCACTTTTTTTATATCTAGCAATTACAGCATCATCGAGACTAACCAATTCTAATTTCCTCCGATTGCCTTAGAAACATATTCTTTTGTTTTTTCTGGTGATAAAATATGGAATTTAAATGATTTATCAACTATTCCAATTTCAGTTGCATCTGGATTCAATTTACCTTCTGTTCCTTTATGAAGTGCTTTTATCGCAAGTTCTATTGCCTCATCCATAGTCATATCCTCTTTATAATTAGATTCGAAATAACTCATAGCACCGTTTCTTCCCGAACCTTCACTACTTGCCTTATATTCCATAAGTGCTCCAGATGGATCTGTTGAAAATAATCGTGGTCCTGACTCGTCAACTCCTGCTATTAAAAGAGCAGTTCCAAATGGTCGTACTCCACCATATTGGGTATAGGTTTGTTTAAAGTCACATATCCTTTTAACTAATGTTTTTACTTGAATTTTTTCACTATATGTAATTTCATTAATTTGAGCATCTACCCGTGCTCTATCGATTAATGCTCTGGCATCTGCAACAAGTCCAGAAGTCGCGCATCCAATGTGACCATCAATTTCAAATATCTTTTCAATTGAACCTGGTTCAACTAATCGAGAAGTAACACGTTTATCTACAATTAAGACAACTCCTGTTTTGTACTTTACTCCAACTGTTGTTGTACCTCTTTTTACAGCTTCACGGGCATATTCCACCTGAAATAATCTTCCATCTGGGGAAAATACTGTAATTGCCCTATCATATGCCATGTTTGCGGGTTGCATTTTTTTAATTCACCTCTATTACATTAATTAGCTAAATTCCTCTATAATTAAATTAATTATTTTTCACATCAGAATAAACTAATTATCTATATAGTTTGTGTAATGATTATAAATATAATAATTTTTTAAAATCCTTTTTTTTCACCCCAAATTATCTTATGTAACTGTAAACCTAATATTACATTTAGATTATCATCTAATATCCAATTGGCAAGATTTTTTAAGTTTGTTCCCCAGACAGGTTGTAGAAATATTGGACATTTGATTTTATATTTTTTTATTATTTTTTTTGCATATTCATAATCAGTTATATTCTTGATAATCATTTTTAATTGATCCTTTTCTTTTAAATAAGAAATATTTTTAAAAATCATTTTTCCGCTCATGCTTGATGAAGGACATTTAATATCAAGAGAAATAATAACATTACTGTAATTAATCAAATCGCTAATATCCAAGCTACCATTTGTTTCTACTGTTATAGAATAATCTTTTTTAATCAATATTTTTAGTAAATCTTTAAGATCTTTTTGTAATAGAGGTTCTCCACCAGTTATACTGATATTTTTACAATTATATTTTTCAATTTCTATTAAAATAGCCTTAGGTTTTTTTTCTTTACCATTTTCATAGGCATACGTTGTATCACAATAAGAACACCTTAGATTACATCCAGTTGTCCTAATAAAAATAGTTGGAATTCCAGAATTTTTTCCCTCGCCCTGTATTGAATAGAATATTTCATTGATCTTCATCTTACACTTTGATAAATTTATCATAACATATAATTTTTACTGAAAATTTTTATCTGCATATCTACCTGCATATGCACCTGCAAATAAAGGTAATAAAGCAAGTATTTATTCATTTGTATAGTTATATAACTATTTACATAATCATGCGGATGGGATATGATGAGAAGAATGACAAATTCTTCTAAAAGTAGCATTGCTGCTGTAGGTATTGGTGCATTAATTATCTTTATTGCTTTAGTTTTGTTAGCAGGAATTGCAGCATCAATTCTAATAGAAACTAGTGCGACTCTTGAACTCCAGGCAAGTAAAACAGGTCAAGATACTACAGCTGATGTAGCTTCAGGTTTGGAAGTTTATGGAATAGAAGGTTTTGCTGATAATTTATCTGATATCTCAAAATTAGCAATTCTTGTTAGACCAAGAGCAGGCTCTGAAGAGATAAATTTAAAATATACAGTAATTGAACTTACAAATACAAGTAGAAAAGTAATTATGAATTATTCAGACTCTTTCTTTCTTAGACCAGATGGTTTAAAAGATATTTTTACTGCAGGAACTTTTCCTGATGATGGAACAAATTATGAGGCTACTAAGTTTGGAATATTAGTTCTCGAGGATGCAGATAATTCTGTATCCTCTTCCTCTCCTATTATAAATCGAGGAGATAAAGTATATCTATGCATAAATACAACAGCAGGTTTTAACGATATTGCTGAAAGAACTGATGTATGGGGTATGGTTTTACCAGAGGATGGTTCACCTGGATTAATAGAGTTTAGAACGCCTTCAACCTATGATCAAAATGTATTTGAATTACAGTTAGATCTTTAGATTATCTAATAAGATTTTATATTATAATACTGAATATCATCTGTATATAAATCTTACTGATTATTAGAGAATATTAAAAAAATCTTCAAGTAATTAAGTTTATGGTTTTTATTTAGATTCTTTATAGTTTTTAAAATATGAAAAAAGATTATCAAAAGAATAGCCTTTTTTAGCATTTGAATTTTTTATTTTTCTAGCTAAATAAAGAAATGGAGTATCGCATGCTGCAACTATAACCTTTAAAATCATTGATGTTAGAAAAATTTGACCGATAATGCTCCATGAAAATATACCCACAAAAGCAATTAACGTAAAAATTGTATTATCTATTAACTGACTAGTTATTGTTGATAGATTAATTCTTATCCATAAATGCTTCTTTTTATGAATTTTTTTAAGTTTAGCAAAAAACCAAACATCATGACTTTGTGAAACAAGATATGCAGTTAAACTTGCTAGAGCAATTCTTGGTAAAAACGAAAATATTGCAGTTATATGCTCACTTAATAAATCAGATTCATCAGGTATAAACAGAAGAGTAATCTGCATTAAAATCGTTGTAACAATTAAAACGAAGAAACCTATCCAAACAGCTTTTTGAGCATCTTTTATCGTGTGATTTTCATTTAAAATATCTGTTGTTAAAAATAATGAAGAGTAAATTACATTTCCTAATGCTGTTACAAGTCCAAAAATTTGAATTGTTTTCATTACTTGAATATTGGCTAATATTACTGCAACTGCTGTCCAGATATATAAACCAGTTTTACCAAATAATTTATAAGCAAATAAAACTATAAAAAAATTTATTATTAGAAGTCCGATCCACAATAACTCGTTGTTCATTTAAAAAAGAAAATATTTAATTAACTTTTAATTTTTCTATATTATATGGCTTTACTAAAATTCCAGGTAAAAACTAACGATGGTAAAGCAAGAACTGGAGAATTAAAATTAAAACATGGAACTGTACATACTCCTGAATTAATGCCTGTTGCAACAAAAGCAACTGTTAAGGCACTTTCTCCTGATGATTTAAATGAATTAAATGCACAAATTCTCATATGTAATACATATCATTTAATGTTACAACCAAATGCAGATCTTATTGAAAAAATGGGTGGTCTTCATAAATTCATGAACTGGAATAAACCATTAGTTACAGATAGTGGTGGTTTTCAGGCATTTTCTCTAGGTCTTGGTAAAGAACATGCTGTTGGAAAAATGTATTTTCCAGGGGAAATAAATAAAAAACATAAGCCTCGAGGAAAATCAACTGTTAAGATAAATGATAAAGGGATTTCATTTCGATCAATATATGATAATTCACCTCAATTTTTAACACCTGAAAAGTCAATTAAGATACAAGAAAAACTTGGTGCAGATATAATTCTTGCTTTAGATGAATGTACTTCTCCATTGTCTAGCAAAGAGTATACTGCAAATAGTATGGAACGTACACATGAATGGGCAAAACAATGTTTAGATGCCCATGAAACCGATCAAGCTATCGTTGGCATAATTCAGGGTGGTCATTGGCAAGACCTAAGAGAAAAGAGTGCAAAATATATCACATCTTTAGATTTTGATGGCTTTGCAATAGGTGGATCTCTTGGAAAATCAAAAAAAGATATGCATAATGTATTAGATTGGGTAATTCCATATTTATCAAAGAATAAACCTTGTCATTTATTAGGAATCGGTGTTGTTGAGGATATTTTTGAATCAGTTGAAAGAGGTGTTGACCTATTTGATTGTGTTGGCCCTACAAGAATGGCTAGAAGTGGATATGTTTATGTTAGACCTCCTATTGGAACTAAAAAGAATAAATATAGATATAAACTATTATCTAATAAATATAAAACAGACGATATTCCACTAGATCCTAATTGTGAATGCAAAATATGTAAGAATTATACTCGTGCGTATATTAATCATCTTTTAAAAACAGAAGAGCTGCTTGGTTATAATTTAATTAGTTTTCATAATCTGCATTTTATGATTAAATTGATGAGAGAAATTAGAAATGCAATTGAATCAGTAACATTACAAGAAATGAAAAAAGAATGGATAGGTTGATTCTATTTTTATAATAGATATTGTGTTGTGTTTTGACTATTTATAATATCATTTCCAGTTACATATGCAAAAGGTTTAAACAATATTCCTTCAATTAAATCCCAAATCTTTGCAAGTATTCCTAATTGACTTGGGGCTTCTGGATATATTTCTTCCCATCCATTATTATCAATATCAATTCCTAAATTGTAATAAGAAGCCCATACAAGCTCCATGCAGTAGAATCTATCAGCTGTTTTTACTTCTGTGTTGCTTATATTTTCACATTTTAGTCCAAACTCCCACATTCCAGGATATATAGACTCTGGAAAGAAATATTGATATTTGCATCCCAAACGGTTTACTGTCCACTCTATAGCTTTGTTTCTCTGAGATTCATTTGCATTATTTACCCTAAAAAAAGTAAAATTACAAAAATGATTTTGATACAAATCATAAGTCGTAAATGATACACCACCACCGCTGGCATGTATTATATATGAACCGTCTCTAAAATCTTGACCCATATATAAACCTGCATGATCGTTACTATAGCCGTCAATATTCCAGATACTGTCCGCGGGTAGATCCATTAATATAATATCTCCTTTTTGTAAATAAGTTGGGAGTTTATGGGTGATATATGTTTCAGTATTGTTATGAAAGAATATTTCATTTATAGATACAACATTATGATTTTCATCATTATCTGAATCAATGTCTATTCCTTGATTATTATAGGCATACCATATTAACTCAGAGTTATACCATTTATTATCAGTACCTTTTACTGAGATCTTTGGAATGATCTGATATCTCCGCCCTACTTGTTCTTTTACCCAATTAGCTGCTTTTTCTTTCTGAGTATGATTAGCAGTTGTTACATAACCGAATTGATGAGATTTATAGTTATTTAAAAAATAATCATAATTCTTAATCTCTACCTTTGAATAGGGTTTTGCATGTACAAACTGATTTTCTCCAATATAAATTGCGATGTGGTCTTTTATTGAATTACTTTTTTGTAAAAGTTTGGTATTATTGAGATTCATATAGAGAATATCACCAATATTAATATAATCAGGAACTTGTGTAGTTTCACTTTCTTCTGCAACTGATACTTCAATATTTATTACAATTAAAATTATTAATACAAATATATTTTTGATTATTTTTATTTTCATATTTCTATCACATCTTTATTTTTTTTTTAATTTATTATTTACTCATTTTTAACATTCTCGATGAAAACAGGACCTAAGAACGCTGTATAATCATTCTGATTTGGGCCAAGTTCTTCACCCTTTTGTCTTATTGCAACATAGTAAAAATCATTTGGTTGAACATCATCATCTTCAAAGCTTACTACAACTAGATTTTCGTTTGGTTGAACATGACCTATTACCTTGCACCAAGGTCTACCACGGTCACTATCTTTTTTTATAAGCCATATATCACTAATTGGATAATCAAGCTCATCAGCTGAATAATTATCTGGACACATATCTCTTCCACTACCGTCCAAACCTGGAAAAGTTGACATTGCCGAAATGTTAATAGTAAGTGGATTGGTGCAGTTTATCCAGCTTCCAAGAACCATTTGATCATCAAATCTAACATTCGCACGAATTTTTAAAAGTTGTGAACCATAAATATCGCAATTATCCATTGCATCCCATATCTCTTCTCTTTTGTTATGGACTGAATATGCTGCCATAATTCCTGCTGAATTATGTCCACCTAAACTAGCACCACCTGGTCTATTATTATGGGAATCACTCCCCATCTGCATTACAAACTTCTTATTTATAGACTCGCTTTCACTCCATTCCCACATACCGTTTTCAACCCATGCATCTGTTTTATTACAAATAACTACGGTATTCTCTGGAATATCTTCATAATATGGCCAGGTAATTGAAATATTAGAGTATTGACCTATTGCTGTTCCCCATCCGCTATATACCTCAACTCCACGCATAATTTCATCACAAGCCATAGTATTTTTTAAATTATTTGCAAGAAAACTAAAGTTGGTTGTATAATAAGCTTCAAAATTATATAAAAAAGGGATATTTTTTAAAATAGGATTATCGTATAAGACATATCTAAAGATATAAATCTTACCTATAGGATGGTGAAAAAATCCGATATTTAGATGTCCTTTATCATTTTCTGCTGCCATTGCTTCAAATATTTCGTCATAATTTAATTTTTGCAAAGGTGAATATTTTTCAGCGTCTTCATAAACATCTCTATAATAAAAATTGATATGACTTACATCTTCATGTCCGTTAGGTGATATTTTATATCCTCCGGGAAACAAATTACTTGCTGACCATTCAAAACCTAGAAGTGTTGTAAAATTACCAGGATCATAATATTCAATTGTTTTGTTTTTTATAACCTCCCAAGGATCATTTCCGACAAGATTATTTATTATCCTTTTAATAATAGGAAACATGCTACCTTCTACAGGATATTTCATACTTCCATGTTCTGAACATGCAGCAAAATCAAGATAATTCTCATCAATAGCATTTTGATACATTGTATCTATATCGGATCTACCATCGCCAAAGGTTGTATGGAAGTGAATATCTCCAAAAAATATTTTTTTTAAAGTTATTGGAACAGTATCAGTTGATTTACCTTGAGAGTTTTCAGCATAAACTGTAAGATTAACATATGTATCAGTAAGTGGTGTTGATTCTGGATTAAAAATAATAGGATCATCATTATAGAAATAATAATGCTTTGATTGGTTATTAATACTCCAATAAATTATATCTGTTTTACCTGTGATATCACAGTTAATTATGTCTCCTTCATAAACAACGCTATATGGTATAATATTGATTTTTACTGAAGGTGAGAATGATTCTTCTTTGATTTGATCTGTTGAGCTTGAAATAGTATTTATTCCAACAAGTAAGAATAAGGTTAAACAAATATAAATTATTCTCATTTTTTCCCCAACATATATAATTATACATTTTTTATTTATATATTATTTTTGTTAATTATATTATTTAACAATTATAGCACATTTTTTTACTATTCAAAAATATAATATTATAAATTATTTTTCTAATTAAATAATATAATTGTCAAGTTGGGGCACAAAGAGATTAATAGGTGAAAAATCAAATAAAATTTTTAAAAAATATTGTTTTAATATTAATACTATTTCTTCGTTGAGCAATAAATATCACAATCTTTACAACTTTTAATACATGGTTCAAAATGAATATCTATCTCACAATTGATACATTCTTTTTCAATCATTTCTTTAAGTATATGGTTTAGTTTATGAGTTTTTTCAACAGCCATGTTTTTGTCAACTATAAGATGCATTTTTACGTTATACTTTTTACCTAGCTTAATTATATTTACTTTATGAAAAGAAATGATTTCTTTTTGTTTAATTAAGATTTTTTCAACAAGCCATTTTTTAAAATCAAGATTAATATCTTCTTTTTCAGGTTCAATATGGATAATAGGTAAAAAACCTGTTTTATTTTTAATTTTTTTTTCAAGACTATCTGCAATTTTATGAGCTTGGTCAATCATTAAATTATTATTTACATTTGCATGAAGTGTGACAACTTTTGTAGCACCATAATCATGTATTGAAATTTTATGAATCCCTATGACTCCTTCTGTTTTATCTGCAATATTATTTAATTTTTCAATAATTTTTTTATCAGGAGAGGTTCCAAGCAAGAAATTTGAAGCTTTTTTCAGTAAATCATATCCAACATAGATAATTATAATCGCTACAATTATCCCAAAGATTGGATCAAGAATCACAAAACCATATCGAGCACCTATAAGACCTATTGCAACACCTACAGATGATAATGCGTCAGATCTATGGTGCCATGAATCAGCTTTTAAAACATCGCTATCAATTTTTTTAGAAATTGAAAATGAATATCGTGCCATAAGTTCTTTAATCAATGCAGAAAAAAGTACGATAATTACTACAATAGATATATATTCAGTATTTGAAAGATTTTCAAGATTTAGAATTCTTACTATTGATTGTTCAATAAAACTGAAACCAACAATTGTAAGGAGAACTGCTATAATAACTGTTGCAATATGCTCAGCTCTCCCATGTCCGAATGGATGATCTTTATCAGGGCTTTTTTTTGCACTTTTAAAACCTAAAATTACAACAATAGATGTTGATACATCAGATAGTGAATGCACACCATCTGCAATAAGTGCGATACTATTGATAAAAAGACCTAAAAAAAATTTAAGTAAAAATAGAAAAGTATTTACAAAAATTGAAACAATTGCTTCTAGATAACCATATTTAGCTCTAATATTTGGATTGTTGATATCTCCATATTCTGGTATAAAAAGTGATTTGCTTTGTTTTTTCATTTTTTAATAAATAAAGATTTTATTAGAATATAGGTTTTTTGATTTAAAATAGACCTACTGAAAGGTAAACAATGTTGCAGAAGAAAATTCAGGTAAAGCAACTAGTTTATTTATGTGTTTTATTTAATCGTTTTTTCAAAATTATCTTTAAAAATTGATGTATAGTTCATCTTTGATTTGTCTGAGTTAATAAAAAGAAAAATATTGAGAAATGTGATTTTTAATTCTCAATATAATTTCATCTTTTTCTTTCTTAAAAATATGAGTCCGATGAACAATGCGGATAGAACTAATATTAGTTCAAAACCTGGTGTGTTTGAACTGTCATCTTTGGATGTATTCTCATTAGTATTTCCACTTGTGTCACCAGAATCATCTGAGGTATCTCCTCCTTTATCATCATTAGTATCTCCACTGCTTGTATCATCATCTGGTTGCCATGTTGATTCTGCATCAAGCCACGTTGTAAATTCAACATTTTGGCTTGCTTTATCCCCGGTACCAGTTGGATTGAGATCAGCATTGGTAGGTCCACTTACATCTCCCCACCAATTGTTATCAACATTTATCTTGTTGCCTTCACCCATGTTGTTTTCTGTTGCAATTACTCCACCACCAACATTGTCAACGAAATTGTTGTAAGCAATTGTATTGTCTTTATTAAAAACACTTATTCCCCATCCACATCCTGTGAATGTATTTCCTTTAATTTCGTTATTTGTTCCTTGGAGATTTATTGCGTTGAAATTTCCATATTCGTTGATTCCAAGGTTTTCAAAATTACAATTATAAATCTTATTATTTGTACCTGTCATTTGAAAACATGTATTATCATGATCTTTAAAGGTACATCCTAAAAATTTTAAATTACTTGTCTCTTCATTTAATGTAATTCCACCACCAATAAATGTACAATCAGTAACTGTTGAATCAGTTATAGTATTAAAACCAGATCCACCAAATGTAGAGCTCTCCCAGGTACTACTTGAAAGTTTCTTAAATGTACAACTTTTACCTGTTGCATTAACATTTTTTACAGTAAGTCCTGTTTTATCATCATCACTACAGTCAATTGCTATTGAATATCCTTCTGCAACAAAATTTATATTCTCAATCGTTACATCATTTGCCCTAACTGAGATGATTGTTGAATAACCAGCTTCAAGTTTAAGGTTTTTAATTGTAACGCCATCTGCCGTTATCTCAAACAAGTTATCATATCCAACCTGTTTTATATATGTATCGTCTTTTGATTCACCTTGTATTGTAAGGGATTTGTCAACAACGATTTTTCCTGAGTCTTCAACTTCATATGTTCCACTTTTTATAATAATTGTATCTCCTGCAGTTGCCGCTGCTACTGCATCTGCTATTGTTGTATAATCTCCTACCCCACCTGCATCTACAGTTATTTCAGCTGCCGATGCAACATTTGATCCAATTAGTATGAATCCTGCAAGAAACATGACACATACTAAACATATTATTTTCTTTGTTTTCATATATCCCATTCCTTCCTATCTATAATATTTTAATTATGGAAATCATAAAACTTATAAAAATCTATCTTTTTTTTTGTTAATACAAATTATTATTTGCTTTTTAATGTTTTATCTGTAATTTTTCCATGGTTTCTTATTTTCTTTTAAAAGAAGGGCTGCTTTTTTAATTCTTCTCTTTCTAGTTTCTTCTTTTTTAGCACTATTTATCCAATGAACATACATTAGTTTATAGGATTTAGAGATATTGTTAAAATTGTCATAAGCAGGTTTTTCTTTTTTAAGAGCACTTATTAAATCATCAGGAATTTCAATTTTATCTTTAGTAGAAGGTGCTTGTAAATTATTTTTCATTCCATATTCATATTTAATTATACCGCTTTTTTTCATTTTACCTTCTTTGATCATTTTTTTAACTCTTTTTATATTATTTTGAGACCAAACGCTTCTAAGATTTCGTGGAGTAAATCGTTGTGCACTTTTTTCTTCATCAACTCGTTTTAAAGTACTGTCAATCCAACCATAACATAAAGCTTCTTCTACTGCATCATCATAAGGTATTGTTGGTTTTTTAGTATGTTTTTTATAATAGATCAGCCAAATTTCTTTTTTTATCTCATGGTTTTTTTCAAGCCATTTACGCCATTGTTCTCTATTTTTAAGATAAAGAGTTTCACCGATTTCCATCTATTGTACTCTCCAATATTACAAAATGAGTTGATGTTTAATAATATTCTTAATTATTTGAATAGACTTGCTCAGAGGCAAACAGTTTAACGGAAGAAAAAACAGATAGAATGATATACATTCTTTTCCATTTAAAAGTATTGTTTATGAAAAAAATATCTTTAGGAATATTTAATATGTATTTTTAAATTCACTTTTTGAAAAGTATATGATTATTAAACATTCAGGAAAAATTCCTAATATACATTCTTCTGCATACATTGCTCCTTCAGCATCTATTTGTGGTGATATAAAAATTGGTAAAAATACTTGTGTTCTTTTTGGAGCAACAATAGTTGCCGAAGGAGGCCATATTGAAATTGGAGATAACTGCATTATACTTGAAAATGCAGTGGTTAGAAGCTCTGATAAACATTCTACATTTATTGGTGAGAACACGTTAATTGGTCCAAATGCTCATATTGTTGGTTGTAATATCGAAAAAGATGTTTTTATTGCTACAGGTGCTTCTGTTTTTCATGGAGCATTTATTGGTGAAAGGTCTGAAATAAGAATTAACGGTGTAGTTCATATTCGAACTGTTCTTCCACCTGATACGATAGTTCCTATCAATTGGATTGCTATTGGCGATCCTGTTAATATTCTTCCACCTCATGAACATGAAAAAATTTGGAAAATTCAAAAAAAATTAGATTTTCCAGGATTTGTCTATGGTGTTGAAAGAGCAGATAAAGGTAAAACAAACATGAAGGATATCACCAGAAATTATAGCAGAATATTTAAGAGACATAAAGACGATGAAATTGCATAGATTTTATCTTTTTATTGTAATGAATTAATTATTTTACTAACTTAAACTAGTCTCTAATGATAAATTCTGTGTATAATGGTAAAGACCTTGAAGACCGGCCCACTTCAACTTTGTATGTGATCTGCTCAACGATCCATTGGCTCATATTGATATCATAATATGATAGGTCTTGGGCAGAAATATTTATACAAACCTTTTTTGTCTCACCGGGTTCTAAAAACACTTTTTTAAATCCTTTTAAATCTCGAACAGCTCGATCAACACTTGAATTCTTATAGCCAATGTATAACTGTGCAATCTCCTTACCAGCTATATCGCCAGTATTGGTTATATTAAAATATATGTTTAAAGAACCATTTTTTTCAATAATAGACTTGTCCAATGTTATATCGCTGTAGCTATAATTAGTATAGCTGAGTCCAAATCCAAATGGAAATAATGGTTCTAAACCATATTTATCAAAATAACGATAACCATGATAATATCCAAATTCAACTTCTGATTCTCCAAAACCAAATGGATACAACTGATCAAGTGATTTTGGAAAAGTAATAGGTAGCTTACCACTTGGGTTTACATTACCAAATAAAATATTACTGATAGCATTACCTCCTTCGATGCCTGGATACCAAGCCATTAAAATACCCTCAACATCATCAATCCAATTCTCCATTGTAATTGAGCTACCTGCTTGAATAACCACCACAACCTTATTATTTACTTCAGAAACAGCTTTAATCAATTCTATGTCTTCGTTGGATAAACCTAGTTCTTCACGATCGCCACCAACTGGAGAACCAAAAACTGTTAAGTTCTCTCCTTCATCTTTGATAGTTAATGCTACTACTACTATTGCAACATCAGCAGATTTAGCAGTTAACTTAGCTAATTCTTTTATATTCCCTGTATATGATTCAATACTGATGTTACCTGCTTTGTTTTTTATACCTTTTAAGGGTGAAATAGGGTTAGTTTTCAATCCAGCTTCACAATTATAATCCCCAAGTCTTAGCCGATTTGCGTATGGTCCAATTACAGCTATTTTACTTACCTCATCACGATTAATTGGTAATATATTATTTTCATTTTTCAATAGAACCATACTTTCTTGTGCTGATTCAAGAGCCAGTTGTCTATTTTTTTTCTTTTCAGTAAACAACTCAAGTAAATTACAATGAGTGATATTGTCAAATAATCCAAATTCAAATTTTTTTCTAAGTACTCTTTTTACAGATTCGTTAATCACTGATTCAGGAACATCCCCTTTTTTTACTACATTTAATAAAGCATCACCATAGAATGTAGGTATAGGCATTTGTATATCCAAAGAAGCAGAAATACAGTTAATAGTATCACCTTGTGCAAACCAATCTGAGGCAACAAAACCATCGAATCCCCATTCGTCCTTTAGTATATCCTTTAATAAATGTTCATTTTCACTCATATTGTAACCGTTTAACCTGTTATAGGCACTCATTACTGAAGCTACATTACCTTTTTCTATAGCATCTTTAAAATGAGGGAGATAAACCTCTCTGAGCGTCCGTTCATCGATTTTGATGTTTTTTATAAATCTATCTTCTTCAATATTGTATCCAGCATAATGTTTCACCTGGGCCATTATATTTTTTTGCAATCCCTTTATTGCCGATACACCCATTATGCCTATATGAAATGTACTCTCACTATAACTTTCCAGAGCTCGACCACTACAAGGATGTCGTATAATGTTAATTGTAGGTGAATAAAAAAGATTAAACCCCATTGATCTTGCTTCCTTTCCAATTGCAACATTGATATCATATTCTAATTGAGGATCCCATGAAGCCCCTCTAGCTGTTCCAACTGGAAATGTTGTC
>CAZVNH010000014.1:0-6232 GCA_964628575.1 uncultured Thermoplasmatales archaeon
GTATAGTCCCCTAAACTAGCTTCCCAAGTATCTTTATCATCAATTTTTGAAATATCAATTTCATATAGATAACTTGTATTATCTGGTGTTATCAATGCTCCAAAGGCATTATTACGTTCTATACCTTGATTTGTAAAACTTGGAGATTTTACATTAACATTTTTAAAAATATATTTATTTTGATTTTCATCATAAAAATCTTCAAGATAAAACGGATCTGACCAGTTTTCTCCATAGTCATCTGTTGTTCTAATTCTTACACGGGAATATGTTTCAGTACTGTCAGTATATTCATATGCACAGACTCCATTGAATCCACTCATAACCATAGAAGGATAGGATTCATTACCTATTTCATCTGATATTCTTCTATTAAGATAAAAAGAATCATCATTTAAGGATTGTAAAATATTAGTTTTTGTTGACAAATCATTAGAATTACCAATAACTGAGGTTGATTTTAATCTCAATACAACTGATTTTGCTTTTTTTGTAGTATCATTTCCTTGATTTTCAAGATTTGATGTTGATGAAGTTCCAAGTGTACCAATAGAACTTAATGTTAAAAGTAATACAATTGATACTACTATTATTGCATTTATTGGTGTTTTTTTCTTCATATAATACACCTATTTTATTTTTATTTTATATTAAATTTGGCCATATAAATAGTTTATTGTATGATTCTTATCAGAAATAGTAAAAAATATAATTTATATGATTTGTAACTATTTTTGTGGTTGTTTCATCGGTTTTTTTTCAGAGCAATCAGAATTTAGACATAGCTCCCAAGCTCTTTTACCTTTTGATTTAATTCTAACTATCGGAGCTGTACATTTATCGCAAGTTTTATCAGTTATGATAATGCCACCTTGTTGTGGTAGCGAATATGTGTTGCTACAGTTTGGATATCCAGTACAGCCAACAAAACGTTTACCTTTTTTCGATGTTCTAACAATCATATCATTTCCACATTTCGGGCATTTTCCTATAGTATTTTGTTTTCTTTCGGCATTCTTGATATTTGTTTTAATTTTTTCTTTATCTTTTTCAAGAGATGCAATAACCTTCGTAAGCATTTGCCTAGATTCCTTAACAGTTATCTCTTGTGTTTTTTTTCCTTCAGATATTAAATCCATATCTTTTTCGAGTGTAGCGGTCATTTTTGGTTTAACAACCTCACAGGAATTCATTGCATCAATTACTGCTATTGCCGTTGGAGTGGGTGCAAGAGGTGATAATGTAATATATTTTCTTGAGTAAAGTTTACTTATTATCTCATGTCTTGTTGATTTTGTTCCTAGTGATAGTTGTTCCATTTTTGTTATTAATGATCCCTGAGTATAGCGTTGTGGTGGTTTGGTCTTATCCTCTTTTAGAACAATTCTTGAAATATCAACATTTTCATCTTCATTTAACTCAGGTAGAATCTTTCTTTTTTCCTTAATATAGATATAAATATTCCGCCAATTAGGTTCAATCAATCTGTAGCCATCTGATTTGAATTCTTCATTCTTTATATCAAATTTTACGTTTACTGTTTCAGATATTGCATCTTTTGCAAGGGTTGCTAGAAAACGTCTGCATATTAGTTCATAGACTTTTTTATGAGTTTGACTGAATTTATTACCTTCCATTATTCCTACTGGATGAATTGGTGGATGATCAGTTGTCATTTTTTTCCCACGTGTTGGTCGATCTCTACCATTTGTTAGAACTTCATTTGCTTCTTTTGAAAATTCTGATTTTAATAATTTATTCAAGATTCCCTTAATGTTTAATGAAGGAGGATATACTGTATTATCTGTTCTGGGATATGAAATAAAACCTGCCATGTAGAGTTCTTCTGCAATACTCATAGCTTTTGATGCTGATATTTTCAGGTAGGATGCTGATTCAAGAAAACTAGTTGTACTAAATGGACTTGGTGGATATTCTCTATTAATCTTTTTTTCAACCTTTTTTACTTTTGCTGTTTTACATGTTTTAATTCTTTCAAATATTTCTTTTACAATTTTTTCTTCCCAAAATTGTCCTTTGCTGTGTACTGCTTCAAATGATTTATCTTTTTTTAGAGTTGCTATTATCTTCCAATATTGTTTTGGAACAAAATTTTTTATTTCCTTTTCTCGCTCTACAAGAAGTGCAAGTGTTGGTGATTGAACTCTTCCAATTGATAAAAAATCTTTTCCATATCTATTAGATGTAAGAGAGATAAAACGAGTAAGAACAGCACCCCATATTAAATCAATTATTTGCCTGGTTTCACCGGCACTAGAAAGATTATAGTCAACTTCTGCTAGTTTTTCAAATGCATTTCTTATTTCATAGTTTGTTATAGCGCTAAATTTTGCTCTTTTAATATCAGGTATTTGTTTTGTATATTGTTTTATAAGATCAATTACTTCTACACCAATAAGCTCTCCTTCTCTATCATAATCAGTTGCAACAATTAGATAAGGATTTTTATCTACCAAGTTTTTTAAAGCAGCTGCAATATCTTTCTCATTTACTTTTTTACAGGGTTCTATCTCTATAAGACTTGCTGGGGTAATCTTGTTCCATTTATTATACCCAGCAGGAAAATCAAGATTAATAATATGTCCTCTTAAACCTATAACTTTCCAATTTTCATTATTTTTATTGAATTCATAAACAGGTGTTTTTCCTAAACGTATGCTTTTTTGTTTTCCATCAGATAATATATAAGCGATTCTTCTTGCAGAAATGTTTTTCTCACAGATTACAAGCTTCATTTTTATTCCATAGTTTATTTTTCTGTGAAAATATCAACGCCTATAATTAATTTACGGCAAAGATATAGATGATATTTTATTATACAAATTCTTTTATTTTATTTTTATCAGGATTCATTATTCCATGTATTTTAATTGGAAATAAAAACTGTAGAACATGAACCTCATCAATATATCCTTGATACATTTTATTAAGCATTTCCGTAAATTGTTTAGCATTTTTAATATCTTCAGCTTCAATTATTAAAATCCAATCATATTCTCCATGTATATATACACTGGTTTCAACGTTAACATTTATTTGAGATGACATATCCTCAAGATCTCGTGATAATATTTTATTTGTAATTTCTTTATCTAATGGCTTGTTTGATCTTTTTATTAGAATGAAAAATTTCTTTAATCCATGTTTTTCCTCATTAATTATTGCAGTATATCCCCAGATTGTTTTTTCTTTTTCAAGGTTTTTAAGTATTCTCCAAACTTTTTGTCGAGAAAAGTTAAATTTTTTTGCAATTGCATTAATGCTGTTGTTTGAGTTCTTCTTTATTTCCTGCAATATCTTTTTTTCATCTATGTTAATTTGCTCAAAACTACTTTTTGGCATTATAAAATCCCGCCTAATTGTCATTGAATTTTAAAACCAGACATTTTATCGTTCTATTTAAAATTTTTCTACATATTTTGTCGAAAACATTAATTAATATATGTATATACCAAAAATTGATAATAATGAAAATCCAAATAATACTTGGCTCTAAATCAGATATGCCTGTTGCTGATAAAGCTGAAAAGATTCTTAAGGATTTTTCAGTTGAATATGATATAAAGGTTGCTAGTGCCCATCGAACTCCAGATTTTCTAAAAGACCTTGTTGAAAAAAATGATGCAGATGTATTCATTGGTATAGCAGGTCTATCGGCAGCTCTTCCTGGTAGTATTGCTGCACATACTATAAAACCAGTTATTGGAGTACCTGTATCTGGTAAGGTTAATTTTGATTCAATCCTTAGTATAGTACAGATGCCACCTGGAATACCTGTTGGAGCAGTTGGTCTTGACCGAGGAGATAATGCAGCTCTATTATCAATTCAGATTTGTTCAATAAAAGATGATAAGCTTAGAAAAGAAATAGCTGAATATCGGAAAAAGATGAAGAATAAAATACTTAATGGAAAATAAAATGTTTAATGTTAAAAAGTTTGTAGATGATACAATTCTATCTATAAAAAAGGAAGTATCTGGCAAAGCATTAATTGCTTTTTCAGGAGGAGTTGATAGTACTGTTTGTGCAGCACTTGTAAATAAAGCAATTGGTAACAATCTAATCGCTGTTCATGTTGATACAGGATATATGAGAAAAAATGAAAGTAAAAATGTTAAAAAACTTATGAAAAATATGGGCCTTAACTTTCATTTTATTGATGCAAGTAAGGAATTTTTTAAGGATTTAAAAGGCGTTGTAGACCCTGAGAAAAAACGTAAAATTATTGGTGAAAAATTTATACATATTTTTGAAAAAATAGCAGAAAAAGAAGAAATAGAATGTCTTATCCAAGGAACAATTGCTCCAGATTGGATTGAATCAGGAGATAATCTTCGTGATACAATAAAATCTCATCATAATGTCGGTGGACTTCCAGAACATATGAAATTAAAGCTTGTTGAACCATTACGAGATTTATATAAGGATGAAGTTAGAAAAGTTGCTCGGGAGTTAAAACTTGATGTTTCAGAACGCCAACCTTTTCCAGGTCCAGGTCTTGCGGTTAGAATTATTGGTGAGGCAACTCCTGAAAGAACTGAAATTGTAAGAGAAGCTTGTTTTATAGTTGAAGAGGAAATTGAAAAAGCTGTAAAAGATGATAGAATGGATATGCCTTGGCAATATTTTGCAGTACTTTTACCAATTAAATCTGTTGGTGTTCAAGGAGATCGTAGAGCATATGGATATATAATTGGAGTTCGTGCAGTAAGAAGTATTGATGCAATGACATGTGATTATAGCAAAATTCCACATAAGATACTTGAAAAGATTTCAACTCGAATAACAAACTCAATGAAAGATAAAGTAAATCGTGTGGTTTATGATATAACAGATAAACCTCCAGGAACTGTTGAATGGGAATAAAAAATGGTAAAAATATTTGTTGTTGATAATGGGGGACAATGGACACATAGAGAATGGCGAACGCTAAAATATTTAGATGTTGAAACTAAAATTGTACCAAACTCAATAACTTTTAAAGAACTAAAAAAAGAGTCTATCGATGGAATAGTTCTATCAGGTGGTGCACCAAGAATAGGATTAACAGAAATTCTAGGAAATACAGACGATATATTAAAAAATACAGATATCCCGGTATTAGGTATCTGTGCGGGACATCAATATATGGCAAGGTTTTTTGGTGGAAAAATAAAACCTGCAGATAAACCTGAATACGGAAAAGTAGAGCTTTCAATTATAAAAAATGGAATAGACATATTTGAAGGTGTTCCTAATAAATCAATTGTATGGCTTTCACATAATGATGAAGTATCAGAACTTCCAAAAGATTTTGAGCGTATTGCTGAAAGTGAAAGCTGTAAAGTACAAGCTATGTATCATAGAAATCAACCATTTTATGGTCTTCAGTTTCACCCAGAAGTTGAACATACTGAATACGGGGAGCAGATTTTTAAAAATTTTGTAAATATTTGTAAAAAATAATTGATTTATTTAGCATATTCAAAGAAATTTATTTATATAATAAAACAATATATTTTTTTGGTATAAAATATGTGGAATAAACCAGTGGTGCCAAGATTGATTAAAAATTTTATATTTGTTTTAATTTTTTTGATAATGATTATCCCATTTTCATCTATGAGTAATAGGATAAGTAATACTAAACAAAATTCAGAATTTGCTATAATCGAAAATATAATTGAAGTAAATACTGATAGAGATGAATATGGTATAGGAGATATTGTTACAATATTTACAAAAAATATTTGTGATGAAAAAATTGCAATTTCTGGTCCATGTTTTTTTATTTACAATGATAAAAATGAGTTGATATTTGATATGTGTCTTTTTTGCTATTGGGAGTTAGAACCTGGTGAATTTAAAGAGGTTTTTTGGAATCAAAAAGATTCTGCAGGGCATCAAGTCCCTCCTGGTATGTATACTGTTAAAGGAATGTTTACAGTTGATGACGAATTACTCTATGATAACTATACTTTTTATATAAGTGAAAATAACAAATTCTGTGGTTATGTATGGGGACCAGATGGTGAAACACCTCTTGAAAAGGCTACAATTTCTATAGATGCTGTTGATTGTATTTGGATCACAGACGAAAATGGTTATTGGGAGACTGGTTTCTACTGGATGAAAGGCTGGTGGGATCTTATTGCATCCCCTCCATATGAATATCATGATATGTATATGAGTAGTTTTCAAATAGCAGAGGCTGGCAAAGGCGAGACATGTT
>CAZVNH010000014.1:6242-9115 GCA_964628575.1 uncultured Thermoplasmatales archaeon
AAAATAAAAAAGAAAATAATGCTCCAGAAAACATGATTATTGAAGGAAACGCGAAATGTAAAGTTAATAAACCTTATGACTACACTTTTTCAGCAGAAGATCCTGAAGAAAATCAAATATATTTCCAAGTTTATTGGGGAGATGGAGAGCTATCATCATTTTATAAAGCAGATTCTGAGGGGAAAATTACAACTATAAGAATATGGACGGAGGATAGGAATTTTACTATCTCAGCATATCCTGTTGATATGTATGGATACTATGGAAATAGTGTAACTTTTGATGTTAATGTAACAAAAAATAAGGAGAGAGGGAAAACAATTTTAGGATTTTTTAGTCAATCTCAAGTCTTTAATAAATTAGTAAATATACTAAAGGATATTTATAAAATTGAAATAGTCAAATAATTTTATAATATTATCTTTGAAATTAATTGAAATCTTATTAATATCTCCTGTAAACAGGATAACATTTGCTTTTCTTTTGTTCTAGGTAGTGATATTGTAATAGGTGATATATCATGAACACCTATATGGTAATTAAGATCTCGGTAATAACCAACCATCCATCCATCTATAAAGAAGTCTCCCTCTGATAATGTATTTCCATTATTATCAATATGATCCCATGTTTTTTCAGCAAAAATCTTTGTTTCACCAGGTTCAAATGTTATATAAATCGGAATTTGAAAAAACTCTTGTCCATTTGACCAGTTATAAACCATTATCCCATTTGTTCCATCTCTTTTATAAATCCTAAAATCCCATGAATATTGACTTGAAAAGGTTAACCGAACTTGTTTATCTGCATGGTTTGTTACACTAATAACAACTTTAACAGGTACATTTTTACCATATTTTTCTCTATCTGTTGTTAAGGAAACCTCAATATCCTCCTGTGAAGTATCAAATTCCCAACCAATAAATTTGTACCAATAAAAGAAATGTTCATCACTTTGATCATATATTTTATTATATTTATTCCAAAGATCTTTTTCACTTCCAATTATTACAATACAATTAAAGCTGTAAGATAAATGTGAGGGAAGATAATAGTAATCTTGTATTGTCTCCCCAGGAGAAATAGTTATTTCCCTACTTGATATCCATTCAGATGGTTCAACACCTTCAGGATATAATTCTTCATAAAATTCAACAAAAATATTTACTTCATTTTCTTCATTATTTTGAATTTCAGCAACAATTCTTCTACCATCAAGATAAACATCTGTAATTTTAATATCTTTATCTGGACTATTATTTAAAAACGAGGTAAAATGTCTACTATCTGATTTATTATAAAAACTTGCAGTAGCATAAGAAGGAATTAATAATATAACTATAATTACCAAAACAAAACCAAATTTAATTTCTTTCATATTTTTCTTTACTCCAATATTTATATATGGTATATTATATATTAAAATTGCTATCAAAATTTTGTGCAAAACAAAAAAAACAAAGAAATTTCAACATATTTCGCAAAAAATAGTAAAATTATATTATTAGAAGCAAAACCTATGATAGTATTGTGTGCTGCCGGAGAATATATAATTAGTATACTACCATAGGCGTTATAAAATTTCTTTTATTATGTATATATATTTTATAGCACAATTTTCTAATATTAAAAAATATAATTTTTCATTTCCATCTTTCAAAAAGAGAATGGTTGATATCTAGCTGATCCAATAATTTACCAACAATAAAATCTATTAAATCATCTATTTTTTGAGGTTTATGATAAAAACCTGGCATAGCAGGTAAAATTGTTGCTCCTGCAAGTTTTGCTTTTCTAATATTTTCAATACCTGGTAAATCTAGTGGAGTTTCACGTATCACAAGAATTAGTTTTTTCTCTTCTTTAAGTTGACAACTAGCTGCTCTTCTTGTTAATGTATTACCATATCCATTTGCAATAGCTGAAAGAGTTTTCATACTGCAAGGACAAACAATCATTGAATCAATTTTGAAACTACCACTTGCAGGTCCTGCAAACATATCGGTGTTTTCATAATAGTAATCTGCGATTTTTTTTATTTGTTCAAATTTGTATTTTGTTTCGAGTTCGATTATTTTTTTTGCACCAGTGGAAATAGTAAGATAGATTTCATTATCTCTTTTTTTTAGTTCCTCGAGAAGACGTATTCCGTAAATACTTCCAGATGCTCCACCTATACTTAGGAAGATTTTCATTTTTATAAATCCTATCGCTATTGTATTGCTTTTATTAGCTCTTTTAAGGTTTGTTTAACATTTTTTTCTTCTTCAAGTTTAGTACCTGTTACAACAATATCTGCTCCTGCTTTTGCTTTTTTTGCTGCTGTTTTTGGACTACGAATACCACCACCGACAATTAATGGAATGTCAATTGCTTTTTTTACAGCAGCAATCATTTCATCTGATATAGGTTCAGGTGCTCCTGATCCAGCTTCAAGATAGATCAAATTCATTCCAAGATACTGAGCTGAAAGAGCATATCCTACTGCTGTTTCAATATCATCTTTTCCAACTAAATCTACTTCTCCGACTCTACCAGCTGTCATACCTGGCTCAATTATAATATATCCCATTGAAATCGGCTCAATACCAGAATGCTTCACAAAAGGAGCTCCTTTAACATGTTCTCTAATAACATAATTCAGGTTTCTCGAATTTAGAAGACTCATAAAAAAAACTGCATCTGCATATTTACTAAGATACTTGGCACCTGACGGAAATAAAATAACTGGAAGATTTGAATGAGCTTTAATTGCTTTCACTGTTTCAAGTAATTTTCGCCGGGCGTCATTTTTCGCATCCGACCTTGCTTTCGGGCTGTTCGATGATTTTTTTTCGGTGGTTTTCTTTCGAGGCGTACTCATTCCCTTGGCC
>CAZVNH010000014.1:9125-12222 GCA_964628575.1 uncultured Thermoplasmatales archaeon
CGCCAACCATTATAGCAGTGCTGCCTGCTTTTTCAGCTGTTCTTGCTATTTCTCCTGCTTTTTCAGGTTTTTGTTTATCAGGATCAAGTAAAGAGAAGTGAAGTTTTTTCTTTTTGACCTTTTTTAATATTTCATTTGAAATGGTCATATGACCCCTCAATTAAGCTTTCCTATATAAAAATGTTTATGTTGTAATATACCAAAACAGTATAAAACAACCTTTTTGTTATACTTTTAGGAGGTAAATTTTGACTGGAAGTATCAGTAATCCATGTGCATCTGATGCTATAAAATTTATCGAAAAAAACCATATTTTAAAACCTGAAAAAACTACTCTTTTAATTATTGGAGATTGCATGATCGACTATAGAGGACGAGCACGATCCTTTCTTGATTGGGGAGAAAGAATAATTATTATCAAACAAGATGGAACTGTCCTTGTTCATCAACCTGTTATGAGAGAGCCAGTTAACTGGCAACCAACCGGAAGTAAGGTTGAATTTAAATTAAATAAAGATAGGCTTATTTTAAGAGCACGCCATAATAAACCTCCAGAAAAAATGAAGGTTACATTTCGAAATATTCAAATTATTACAATTAACAAGCTTAGGGACAATGCAAAACTGATAATTTCAGGTATGGAAATTGATGTAGTAAATCAAATTGTAAGCAATCCTGAAATTATTGAAGAAGGATTAAGAATCAGTAAACGTGAAAAACATGTAAATTCAGGGCTTATCGATCTATATTGTTATGATAAAAATCACACACCTGTTATTATTGAAGTAAAAAGAAGTCTAGCAAATATTAGCGCTGTTCATCAGTTAAGAATGTATGTTAATGATATCAAAAAAGATGTTGATGAGGCAAACGTTAGAGGGATACTATGTGCACCACGAATTCCTGATATGGTGAAACATCTCTTATCAGATTATGGGCTTGAATGGCAAGAGGTTGAAAGAAACATAATTCTTCCAGATGATTACCAGAAAAAATTAAAGGATTTTCTTGGATAACAACAGGTTTTTATATGTTTACTTATTTTACTTTTGCTGGGGAGGTCTGGATAAAAGTATAAAAAGGGGTAGGATCCCATCCGATTCCGCTTTTTCCAGGCCCCTCTGATTATTTATATGAATATCTTTTTAAATGATAGGAATATTAATTTATATCATAATGACGGATTTGGGATGAAAAGGATATTTTTAATTATATTAGGAAGTATAATCTTTGTTTTAATTATTTGTTCTTTTATAGGACCATGGTATACATTAACAGAAAAAGGAAGATATAAATATGAATTACCTGACGGTTACGAAGAATACGAAGAAGTCATAGAAATTGAAAGATACGCAGATTACCATCTAGATGAAATTAAAGTTGGTTCTAAAACTTCAGATATTGAGGGTGAGCTTTCATTTAATTATAAAAATAATTCTGATTTTTCGATTTTTAAAAATATAAAAATAATTATGATTATTACAATAATTTTTGCATTATTATGTTTAATTTTTACTATAATAATGTCTCTTGGTATAGAAAAAAATATTGTTAATCTCAGATATATAACAATTATTTTCTTTATTTTTATAGTATTACTATCTTTTATTTCTACTATATATTTTGCACAAAACTATGAAGACGCTACAGGAATAAACAGAACTAATATCATATCTGGAATGGGCTTCTGGTATCAAAAAACTCAAAATAGCATTACTTATTCAGCAGGACCAGGTTTTGGTTGGTATTCAAGTATTATAGCAGGATTTTTATCATTTATATCCTTAATAATAATAGTAAAGTATCCAAATAAAAAAATTGAAAAAATAGATTTAGATTTGATTCATTCCTACATAGATAAGAGAATCGATCCCAATTATCATCCATGTCCAAAATGTAGAGAATATATTCATTTAGAATCTACAGAATGCCCAAACTGTAGAATAAAATTTGATAGTTATAGAGATAGTTATTGAATAACTGAATTAATTAAATTTCTATTACAAGCAGCAACAACACTACTCCGCTCATCAAGATTAAATGGCATATCAAGATCCTTACCAAGAATGTTTGTAACAATACCACCTGCTTCTCTTACAATAAGAGTTGATGCAGCAATATCAACAATACGAATATACTCTTTTCCAACCAGATAATAATCAATAGCGCCTATTGCCACCATACACATTTCAAGAGATGATGAGCCAAAAGAGCGTACTTTTTCTTTTTTAGCCTGACGCAATGTATATTTATCATAGTTTGAACCAAGGGCTATAGAAGAAAGAATTTCTTTATCAGGGATTTCAGGTACCATTATCTGTTTTTTATTATAAAAAGCACCTATTCCTTTTTCAGCAGTAAAAATATCACCAGTTGGAATATTTTGTACTATACCATACTCTATATCACTAAGAGATTTTTTTCCAACACCAAGAGAAACCGAATAAAAGGGAATGCCTCTGTATGCATTTCGAGTTCCATCAATAGGATCAAGAACAAAAGTATATTTTGCACCATTATCAATAAAACCTACTTCCTCACTAAGAATATTAATCTTTAATTTTGATCTTTTAATAACATTGAGAGCAGCGTCTTCAGCAACCTGATCTATATATTTTGTAACTGTTCCATCTGCACC
Organism: uncultured Thermoplasmatales archaeon; assembly: GCA_964628575.1. Taxonomy (GTDB): domain Archaea; phylum Thermoplasmatota; class E2; order DHVEG-1; family DHVEG-1; genus CAZVNH01. Next base: position 11,764 of record CAZVNH010000014.1, read on the forward strand.
TATTCCTACATTATTACCAAGTCGAAAAAAAATCGATTTAGTAGCAACCTTTACTTTTCTATAAATATTATTTGTAACTCTTTGAGCCAGAATTTTAATTTTTTCATCCATAATTTATTACCTAAACATATTAAGACTAATTAAAATTATATCCAAATATATTACCAAAAGTTAAAGTAACAACAATCATAATAAAAGCAGCAATTAATATTCCAATAAATATAGTAATAATTGATTTAGTGAATTTTAAATCAAAAAGATAAGCAACCAAAGCACCTGTCCAAGCACCAGTAAAAGGTAATGGTATTGCTACAAACAATAGTAGACCAATATACTCATATTTACGTATTTTCTCATCTGCTCTTTTACGGGTTTTTTCAAATAACCAATCCATCAAACATGTCCAAGATTTAAAGTTCCTAAGCCATTTTTCAATAATATGGAAAAACAACAAAATAA
>CAZVNH010000014.1:12232-17626 GCA_964628575.1 uncultured Thermoplasmatales archaeon
TGGAATTGGTAAAAGATTTCCAAGAACAGCTAAAGGTAAGGCCTGCCACCAATTCCAACCAAAATGTATCATAGCCATAGGTATTGCATAACGTGACTCCCACCAGGGAATCATCGATGTAAAAAAGATCCAAAACCATACAGGTATAGACTCAAACATAACTTATGCACCAACAAACTTTCCAAATCCTTGTTTCACCTGGATTTCATTATCCTCTATAACTTTTTCTCCTCTAATAAAAACTACATCAGGAAAAATAGCAGGCCAATCCTCAAAGGGACTCCAGCCACACTTTGAGTGAAGATTTTCAGATTTAATTCGGCATTCATTTTTTAAATCAACTATTATAAAATCTGCATCACGTCCAACTTCGATTCTACCCTTTGGAACATCCATTAATGATGCAGTTCTGTTACAAAGAAGAGAAATAACTCGTTTAAAAGAAATAATTTCTTTTTTTGCCAGATATAAAAATAATGGATACATTGTTTCAACACCTGGAACTCCAGAAGGAGTTTCATTAAAATCACCATCTTTATCATCAAGAGTATGAGGAGCATGATCTGACTCAAGTGTATCAACCATACCATTTTTAACAGAATTAAACAATGATTCCTTGTCAAAACTAGTTCGAATCGGTGGATTAACCTTGTAAAAACTTGGTGTTGTAAAATCACGCTCAACACTTAAAAGACAATGATGAGGAGTAATACCAAAAGACACATTACTACTCTTATTTTTTAACAACTCTAAACCTTCACAACTTGAAATATGGCATATATGTATTTTTGAGTTTATACTCGCAGAAATCTTTAATATTTCTTTTATCGATATTTCTTCACATCTAGATGGTCTGAACTTTAAATGATCCGCAAGATTATTTTCAATACCCTTATTTAGAATAAGACACTCTTCATCCTCTGCATGTATCATAACAGGTTTACCAGTAATACCTATTAAATCAATAGCTTCTCTAAGATTCTTTTTATCAAAAAGCAATGCAACAGTTGTATTACCAAGATAAATTTTGAAGCCATTGCATTTCTTTCCAAGATGTTCAATTAATTTAAGGTTTTCATTTGTTATTCCCGCATAAACTCCAAAATCAACAATAGATTTTTTTTCAAAAGAATTAATTTTATCAGTAACATTTTTTAAAGTTGTTGTTTGAGGAATAGTATTAGGCATATCATATACACAGCTTATTCCTCCAAAAGCAGCAGCCATTGATCCAGTTAAAAAGTCCTCTTTATTTGTAAGACCAGGATCCCGAAAATGCACATGAATATCAATACCTGCAGGCAAGATAAGTTTATTACCATAATCAATATGTTTTTCACATTTTAATACCTTTTTTATTGAAGAAATCTTACCATTTTTTATTCCAATACAGCATTTGTCAAAAACACCATCAATATAGGTTTTACCAGAAATACTAAGATCCATCAAGCTTCTTCTCCTTTATATCACCATATGGTTCCAATTCAGAAAACACCTGACCACTGAATCTGTATATCCTTGTCTGACTATCATACCAAGCATCTGGCAAAAGCCCTGCTTTCATACATGTATGAGATAAAAACTCCTCTTTATCCCATCCCTGCTCAATAGGGACCTGTGGAAGTAACAGTCCTTTAAAGAAACCTTGTTCTACTATTAGACCATCACGACCTATCTTAATACTCTGTAAATATTCCTCAGGTTTATCAACATTAATAATTTCTGGTTCACTAAGAATAGTGACTTCGATTATTATATTATTAAGCTCACTTTCATTAAGAGGCGGAAATCGTGGATCTTTTGTTGCAGATCTTGCTCCTTCGACAATTGCATCTTTTAAAGACATAACTGGTAAAGGAATTCCTATACACCCACGAAGATTATGATGAGGATGAGTATGTATTGTTACAAAAGCTCCTTGTTTTTTTATAAAAACATCTTCTAAAATATCAATCGGAGTTTTTTTATTTTTTACATAGTTTTCTATAACATTTCTTGCAAATATTACTGCTTTTTTACCTTCATCCAGTGTAAGCATAAAACAAGAAATAAAGAAAAGATTAAAATAAGATTTGGTAAAAATCTTATATTTTTTATGTTGTCTCTATATCCTTAACCTGTTTAAGTATTATGGCAAATGTATAACCTATTGGTATCATATCCTCAGTAATATCTAGTGTTCTTGTAGAGTTATCAATAATATAAGTATATGATTCACCATTGATTTCAACAGATCCATCATATGGACTTCCACTGATATTATAACGTCCAGGTGCAAGTTCAACTGTGTAACCTAATGGTATTGAAATAACAGAATTGGTAATTCCTGTAATGTCTCCCTCAGCTTTTGTAAAAATCAAACTCATATTAATTGGCTGTGAACCATACTTTGTTGTGCCTGTAACAGTTACTGATTTCTTCTCAACAGTATAATCCTGAGATTTAGTTGTCTCACCTACATTGATTGTCAAGTCTGTATCATCAAAAACGTATACAGGTGTAGAGCCATCTATATGACTAATATTTACAATGTATTGCCCTGGATTCAACTCAATACTATAGTAACCATTTGTTTCTGTAGCTACTATAGCTGATGCTGCTGTGTTATTTTGATCGGATTCGTTTTTATTGAAATTAATGGTAATACTATATGTTATTCCAGCACCATTATATTTTATCTGACCGTTCAAATTGGTTGATTTCTTTAACAGATGATAATCATTGTTTTCAAGTGTTCCTTGTCCAATAGTCAAGGTTAATTTTTCCTCTTCAAGACCATAAACAAGTGTTTCTAAATTTCCGTTTTCATCATCGTATTTCTCTATTGTTACATTATATGTGCCAGGTTTTAATTCTATTGTATAGTTTCCATTTTCAGTGGATGATATTGAATTTGCTTCAGCTGTATTATCAGCCACTGTTTCATCTTTTTCAAAGGTCAATTCAGCGTTTTCAACACCCTGGTTGTTAAAAAGTACTTTACCATTAACTGTTATATCATGTAAATCCATTGAAATATTTTCAATCTTAGTTGTATTCTCTGGAAGTGTTATTTGGTATTCTGTTTCATAGTTTAAATCCTTAACTGCCTTAAATGTATATGTTCCAGGTACAAGTGATGTAAAACTATAACTTCCATTAGTACCAGTTGTTATATTTGTTACATAAACTTCCGGTCTATCTTCCTGTGATTGGTAATATAAATCAATATATACCTCTCCAAGCTCTTCACCTAAATCATATTCGTTATTATCATTTTTATCAACATATGTTGTACCTTTTACATTTGAAAAGATCGGTTTTCTAAGATTATAACTATTTTCCCCGGAATAAATATTAATTGAATCTACATTATATAGAAAATCATCAACATAAACTTCTATCTGATATGAACCTGGTTTTAAATTTGAATAATTATAGTATCCTGTTGTCTCATTAGATGTTTTTATACCAACCAGTGAAACGGTATCAGTAGTAGGAATATATCTCTGTGAACTTTCATCTAAAGTCCAATCATTTATCTCCCAGAGTCTAATTGTTCCATTAGGAACTGGTTTATCTATAGAAGCATTATACTCTTTATCATCATCTGTGTCATTATAGAAATAACCACTAAGTTCACCCGGTTCAATAGTTACATTTCCAAGATCACGTATATAATCAGATGTTTTACGCATTGCAACATCATCAGTTATAGGATAATATTTTGGATCTGTTGTACTATTGAAAGTGATGTTGTGCATAATAAAAGCATTACCACCAAGTTCTGGATATCTAAGGATTCTTATAACTGCATCTGCACCAACTAATAGATTGAAATCTGCAGTATCGTTTTCATCAGCAAGTGTAATCGTTGTTTTATCATGATCAATCCATGCATTATCATATGGGTAAACTGATAGATTTTTTTGAACTATTAATTCTGTATTATTCAATGGAGTTCCATCAAACATCAAAGAACCATTGACTATCGCACATTCATAATATTTAGCAATAACAACAGCTGCTTTTCCATTGAAATTATATTGTAGATATGGTTTTGTAAGATCAGATATATACTCAGCATAAAAATGCTTCATATCAATACATGGAATTTGATAATCAGAGAATCCGATTTCTCCTTCGGTTGATTCATCAGTTGGACCTATATATACTCTATAAAACATTGTATCATAGAATTCATCTTTAAATTCAGGATCACTTCCTGTTACCCTGTAAAAACGTCTCTGATCAGAATCCATTTCTAAAAGAGATCTAGCAGTCCATCTTTGATTTTCATCCTGAACTACTCCTCTTGAATTAACGGTATAACCTGTATAATACATTTCCACAAAATCATCTTCAGGAGCACCAACAAGAAGTGTACTTTTATCAGATAGAAATGCAAAAATATTGAAAATCTGACGATCGTAACCCTCTACACCATAATATCTGATACTGTAACCTGTTAACTCTTGAACATCATGATAAAGCCATGTTATTTGTTCCGAAGAAATACTTGTTGCAGGATCTTTAACCAAATAATTAACAATATCATGATAAACTGCATTATCAGGATACTGCTGTCCAACAGGATAATCTTTTGCTGTTTCTTCCCAATATTCTTCTCCAATAGGTGTACCAAGCGAAGGTGAATCAAGTGTTTCAATCCATGTTATCATTTCTTCTGCTTTTTGGCTATCAATGTATTTACTGAGAACTTGTACTGCATCTTTTTTATCTGCTTTAGAATTTTCATCACGAATACTTTCTAATAATCTTATTGTAAGAACAACTACTGCTTCATCTTCACTTGTTGCAGTATGGAAGTTTGCAGCAGGTGGTATACCATCCTGAAAGTTATCTGCTACAGTAGGATGATCGCTAAGAGCAACACAATAAAATCCATAGTCCCACCATGATATAAAAGCAGGACGATCTTCAGGATTTTTCATATCAGTATCTTGGGTACGCAGCCATTCAAAAGCAGTAGACCAGTATCGCTCTTTAGCAACACTTAGTCCAAATGCTCCAAGATGCCCTTCTCCAAACATTTCCCATTTCGGATATCTGAAATCAATTTCTCCTTTTTCATCTTCTATAACCGCAATGGATGGAACTGCTGCATCAAATGCAAGAAATGCATTTGGTAGTATCACAATAAAACCAATAAACAGTATTCCAAAGATATGCAGAAGTTTAACTCCACGTCTAATTCCATGAATACCGCCACCTGCACTTTTAATATTTCTAATCATTTGTTTATAATCTATTTTATCTACAACAAACCAAATAATCCATGCAGAAAGTATAGCTATAAGTGGAACTATATCATTTAAAAAACGACCTGCTGTACCAGCAAGCCAGATGTCCACTATAAAAAGTACAATAATAAATAAATAATCTCTTCTAAGT
>CAZVNH010000015.1:0-17310 GCA_964628575.1 uncultured Thermoplasmatales archaeon
CTTTAAAGTAATAAATACCTTTTTCGCACCTAGATACGCAAGTAGTTATGCAACTGGCATTACTCGCTTCATGATTTTCTAGGCCATTTATTCCATTCATTTTTTTTCGCCTCAAATAAACAATTGTTAAAAGCAACATAAAGCCCCACTCCTAAAAAATCCTACAAAATTCTAAAAACGATAAATCTTTTTTATTTTTGTAGAAAAAACAGATTTTTTATCTGATTTTTACAAATGCTAAATTTCCTGTATAATCCTTGACTTTTCTACATGTTTTTGAGTGATTTTTTTATAATTATTTATATTTAAAGGTAGACTTAGATATGAATCATATTCTCTAAAAATAAGTCCTGCTTCTTCAAAGTTTTCTAAAATATCCATAATTTGCTCTTCTGTTAAATCTAGATTTTGTTGTTTTAGTTGATCTATATTTATTATATCACTACAATCAAGAAATATTTTTCTTTCTACTTCATCAAGATTAAAAATATTTATTCGCTCAGAATTTCTCTTATCAATTATTTTAATAAAATTCTTACCATCAAGATAGTAAAATATGTTTTTATCTATTTCTGAATGTTTTTTAATATATTGTAGCTGTCTGTTTTCCTGCTCGTTCTTCCAATCTGATATAAGATGTTCCCAGTTATTTTGTTCTTTAGGTTCAATTAGTTCATATTCATATATAAAATTAATACCTTTTTGAAGTATGTCAATCGGAAACATCAATCTATCAATATTTGAATATTTAAAATGTTTTATATTATAATCTTTTGGATTTAGTTGTATTGGACTACCGTATAATACTCTTAATTGACATTTTTGTGGTGGATCCAGGTATTGTTTGAAAAGCTCTATTGTTTTCTTTGTTTCTTCAAAATCAATACTTTCTTCATTTGGATAATTAAAAATTAGATTATAATGATTCTTTATCTGGTTTTCTTTTGAAAATTTAAGTGCTGCAATATTGTCTATTACTCTTGCTCCTTTATTCATTTTTTTAAGATAATTATTGCTAAATGATTCTATACCTGTTTGTATATGTTTAAAACCTGCTTTTTTGAAAAGTTCGTAATCTTCTTTTTTAAGGTGATCTGCTCGTGTTTCCGCGTAAAAAGTAAAGTCTTTTTTTAATTCTATTATTTTTTCACAAAGACTTTTTTGTTCTTTTACAAGTTGAGCATTTCCAATTATTTGAAATGATAAGGTTTTATATTTATTTGATAAAAATTCTATTTCTTCAACAATTTTATCTACATTTTTTTCTCTATATTTTTTATGTTGTACATTTAAATTACAAAAGGTGCATTTATTCCACCAGCAACCACGTGATATTTCAACAGGTATTCTACCATTGTAACTATAGAATTGTTGAATTTCAGGATGCATCTGTTGCAGTTGATGATAAAAGGAATCAAAATCAGGTGTTGGTAAAGAATTTAAATCAATAAAATCCTGTGGTACGTTGTATTTTATCTCACTATTTTTTCTATATATCAAACCTTGGATATTTTGAATATTTTCTTCTGTTGATATTTGATATAATGGCTCTTCTCCATCCCCTGAGACAACATAATCAATAAAATTAAAAGATTCTAAAACTCTTTTTCCAAGGTTTTGAATTGTTCTACTTCCACCTAAGATAATTTTTTTATCAGGATAATCTTGTTTTATTCTTTTAGCAATTGTAAGAGATGGAAGAAACTGACCATAGTTTAGTGTAAATCCAATAATGTCATAGTTCTTCCAGGGAATCGAGTTTACTGTCCAATTGTAGAAATGATCTGTTTTTTCAATATATTCATCAAAAGATAAAACATTGCTATTTTCTGAGTTCATTGATTTTTGTTTATCAAAATAATTTCTGAAATCATCTATCTTTTTTTCCCAGTGATCTTGAAATAGATATTTCGAAAATGCCATCTGGGCTGTATATGAGTCATTTGGTGGATAAATCAGATAATTATAATTTCTAATTCCATAAAACTCTGCTGCTTTAAGATATAGATATGCTGTATGAATATTTACATTATTATTTTTTAAATATGATTCTAATAATGCAAGTTGAATTGAAGGAATGTCAATTCCTGCAAATGGCATTGATAGTAGTAATATTGATTTATGAGTGTCATGCATCCCTTGACCCTATATCATAAATCATTTGGTAATTTAAAAAGTTAACTTATATTTTTATATTCTGATTTTTCATGTTTAATTTTTTTAATATTTTTTAATGGTATGAAACCAAAAAATAGATATTCATTATCAATAATTCGACCAATCTTTAATCCTTTTTTTGTAACTTGAACTACTTCAAATATTTCTTCTATATCATCATTATATTTAACTTTTACATTTTCAAGTATTTCAATTATAGAAGATATATCCTTATTACATTTTTTTTTCTTTTTTTTATTAGAAGGACTTTGCATATATAACATTTTTTCCTTTAAACAATTTAAATTAATTAAAGTCACAACTTAAAATCCTATAATTGGATCTTTTATCAAAATTCTAAAATAAAGGGTATTGTTTTACTAATGTGAAAAAGGAAGGATTATGATAGATTTAGACTTGAAAGATAGAAAAATATTATATGAATTAGACTTAAACTGTAGACAATCCAATGCTAAAATAGGTAAAAAAATTGGTTTATCAAGAGAAATGGTTAATTATCGAATTAAGAGAATGGAGGAAGATGGGATAATTACTGGTTATTGGACAGCAATAAACACATTTAAACTTGGATATTATGTATTTAGAATTTATATCAATCTTATTGATGTTAATAAAGATATAAAAACTGAAATTATAAATTATTTTATAAAGAATGAAGATGTATGGGCAGTATTAACCCAGAAAGGACCTGTGGATTTAGATATCGTTCTTTGGGTTAAGGATCTATATAAATTTAATCAATACTGGATTAATATACTTCAGATTTATGGAAAATATTTTATAAAAACTACAATTTCAATATTAACTTCTGTTTTATCATGTAAAAAATCTTATTTACTTGTAGATAATAAGAATCTATCGGATAGATTATTTTATGAATGTAGCTGTGAAGGACATCCTTTACAAATCGATGAAGTAGATTATAAAATTCTTAATGAAATTGCTTTAAATGCTCGAATACCTTTAATTGAAATCGCAAAAAAATTGAATAGCTCTTCTCAAACAATAAACTATAGAATAAAAAATCTTCAGAAAAAGAAAATTATCCAAGCTTTTCGAATAAATATCAATCCCTTAAAAATTGGATTACAGGGTTGTGCAGTTGATTTATATTTAAATGATCAGAAAAAACGAACTCAAATATTAGAATATCTCTTAGGAGTACCAAATATATATGACTTGCCCGTTATGAATATTGGATGGTCTGATTTGACCTTTCAGGCCTATATTAAAGATATAAAAGATATTACAGAAATAATAGAAAACATTGAAACAAAATTTCCAAATACAATAAGAAGATATGATTATTGGATGGAACAAGTTTCTTATATAGAACGATGGCTTCCAAAAATGAATAAAAAAGATTTCAAAAAAGGAGGAATATCTAATTAAATTTGATTTAAAGGATAGAAAAATACTCTATGAGTTGGACTTGAATTGCAGGCAATCAAATACTCAGATTGGGAAAAAAGTTGGATTTAAGAAAGATGTTGTTTCTTATAGAATAAATAAACTTCAGGATGAAGGTATTATAAAAAATTTTTAGCATATATTGATAGTTATAGACTTGGTTATAATGTTTTTAGAATCTATATTAATTTTCAAAATGTCAATTTAGAAGTTAAAGATGAAATCATTAAATATTTTATGAAATATGAGTATGTATTTTTTGTTGTTAGTTCATAAGAAAAAAATAAACGAGGTAACAATCTTTTTTAATTATTAAATATTATTTTCTTATTCTCATTACGAATTTCTTTTATATTGGTATTTGGAATAAATCCATAAAATATAATTTTATTTTTTAAAACACGACCATATTTAACATTTTGTTTATTTATACATATTGCGTTATATACTTCCTGAGTTCCATCTGTTAAAATAATAGTGGCATTAAACAATATTTCTTTAGATTTAGAAATTTCATACTTTATGTTTTCTTTATCAATCATTTTATGACCAAACGTTGTAATATAAAATAAATATATAAAATTTATTTTTCTTATTTTTCCGCAAAATTCTAAAATAGTACGTAAAAGTTTAATTTTGATGAATTTAATAGAAGAATATTACTCAATAATATTTTGAAAGAATAAAGATAATTACAAGAATCTTATGTTTTAATTAATTTTTTTACTACATTATTGTAAAAGTAACAAAAGTATAAAATAAAGGGATAATTCTTACTAATCTTGTAATTATGGATAAAATTGATCTGAAAGATAGAAAAATATTATATGAACTAGACTTAAACTGTAGACAGTCAAATACACATATTGGAAAAAAAGTAGGTTTGAAAAAAGATGTTGTGGCATATAGAATTAAACGTATGCAAAATGAAGAAATTATCAAAAACTTCTGGACTGCAATAAATACATTTAATTTAGGTTATGATGTTTTCAGAATTTATATTTCTTTTCAATATGTAAGTCAAAATATAAAAAATGAGATAATACAACATTTTATAGATTATAGAAATACTTGGGCAGTCAAATCTCATAAAGGTGAAATTGATTTAGCAGTAATTATTTGGTCAAAAAATAATTTTGAATTTTATCAATTTTGGGATTTAACTCTTGATAAATATGAAGATTACTTTGCAAAAGCAATTGTATCTGTATACATCCAAGCTTATTGCTATAAGAAATCATATTTACTACCTGAAGGATCTGATAAAACAGATAGAGAAATGTATAGACTATCTTGTGGATCTAATCCTATTCACATTGATAAAACAGATTACGATTTGTTAAATCATATTGCCATTAATGCAAGAATTCCATTAATTGAGCTTGCAGAGAAATTAGGTACATCTTCTCAAACTGTTAACTACAGAATAAAAAATTTAATAAAATTGGGAGTTTTACAAGCATTTCGTGTAAATATTGATCTTTCAAAAATAGATTTACAACATTATAAAATTGATATCTATTTAAAAGAACATAAAAAAAAGAAAGAAATATGGAAATTCTTAAAGGAAAAATCATATTTTGAATATTTGAATATCTCTGTTGGATGGTGTGATTTAGAACCAGAATTTATAGTAAAAAATGTTGAGGAGTTAGATAAAATTTTTTCAGATATTGATAACAGATTTCCTAATGCAATTAAGAAACTTAATTTTTGGATAACCGAGCAGAGCTATAAAGAACGTTGGCTTCCAGAACTTAAAATTTAGTTACTTTTTAAATTATCCTAAAATCATAATAAAATCAAATTAAAGGAATTGTAATGGATTAATACTATTTATTCCTACATAAACAACTGTAGTTGCTATGACAGATGCACTTATAATTATTTTATCCATTTTTTTTCTCACCACCCAATATATTGTCATATATTGACATGTTATAATCTCTCTCGCTTAGTATTTAAAGTTTATGTGTAAAAATGTCATTATGATACTATGTTCAACAGGAGAAAAAACTAAATAAATATCTTATCGACAATAACTCTAACTAATATTGAATAAGTTATTAAAATTACTAAAATCAGTATAATTAAGAAGACATCAGAATGTAAAATCATATAAAATATACAATAGAATGCAATTGGTAAAACTAAAATTAATTTTAATGTTCCTCTTCTCCATTTATCAAGATGCATAATATTTGATAAAGATGTGACAATTAATATTTTTTCTTAATCGAAAGTAATAACATCTGTTATAGATGATATTAAAATTAATAATGTTTTCATTCAAAATATAAAATTATATAGAGTATTTTCTTGTTTACATATTTTAATGAAATCTGAGAAAAAAGTGTTAATAATATTTGTTTGTTTTATGATTATCTTTTCAATTGCTGCAGCAGTTTTTATTACAACAAGCTATGAAGGACCAAAAGATAATCCTGATATTGAGACCAATAATGAAATACTTCGTCAGCAGGTAAAAAAGGACCTTGCAAAATTTAGAATGTATAAACGACTTCGTCAGCGTTCACTGGTTCTTAATAAAACAGATTTTATTCAAGTATCAGATTATCAAAAATATGTAACTCCTAACGATCCAATAGTAACATCATATCTTGAAAATAATAATATAGTTAGCATGTATGAAGCATATGAAGATGCTGTTAAATGGATATGGGTATCTGATTCTGTTCTTCATAACACAGTCGAAAAATGGCTTCTACCTAGAGAGTTTATAAGTGATACTCCTCTTGATCCAGATAATCCAGTACCCGGAAGCATGGTTAGTGATTGTGAATCGCAAGCATATACACTTGTAAGCATGATTGAAGCACTTGGTTATCCAAAGGAAGATATCCGAGTAGTTATCGGACTTGTTGATTTCGGCGGTGAAATAGGTGGGCATGCTTGGGTACAGTTGTATCAAGATGGCAAATGGTTTGAGCTGGAAGTTACTACTGGACCATACTGGGATGAAGAGGAAAACAAGATTGAATTAACTGATGGAATTGATTTTAATTATTTTAAAACTAAACCATATCCAGTAGATGAATATTGGGCGTTTTTCAATGATCTTTATTTCTATAATCCTAATACTGGTAAAAAAAGTGAGAATCTGCCAGATTACTGGCTTGTGTAATCTTCTTCTTTGATTAGATTATCAATTATAATTTCAGCAGCCCATCTTGCGACATCACCTGATACACTAGGGCATTTATCAACATGGGCACCTGCTTTTTCAAATTCTTCATATTCTTTAGGGTCTAAAAGATCAAATGTTCGATTAAATAATTTCTTATGAACATCTCTGCATATTGGTGAACCATATTTTTCTTCGAATTTGTCATATAGTTTTTTTGCATAATAAAAAATTCTTCTCCGTCTGTCACCTTTTGAAAATTTTTCATAACTTCGACCAGCGATACAGGAAATAGCCATTAGTCCTCCTACAAGTGCTCCGCATGTTCCCTTAGTTGAAAGAGCAGTTCCTCCTGCAAGAGCATCACAAGCTTTAACTGTTTCAGGAGAACCTATATCAAGTGTTTCCATAATTGCTGAAAAAACACATTGAGGGCAGCTTCCCCGTTCAGCTTCATATCTATATGCAAGATCATATGCTTTCTTTAGTATCTCTTCCTTGTTTGACATGAAAAACCATCTTTTTATCCATACATCTGTGTTGGTAGTGGTGGTAACGTTGGAGCTGTAGGTTTTGACTGTTCCATAAATTTCCGTATCTTCTTTTCTATCTGATCTGCTTCCTTATATAGTGGCTCTGGGTCTATTTTTATTTCAGGTAGCATTACATCAAGTTTTTTTACTAGATTTGCAGCAGCACGAGAGTCTGGAAAATTAGCTTGAGCTTCAGATAGAAGACACATAACATCATATTTACGTATTAAACCTTCATAAAGTAAGACACCATTTACACCTGTAATCATTCCTTCTTTGGTTTCCTCTATTTTATATTTTTTAAGTAGATTTTTCATCTTAGTGCTACTTCCAATTCCATATACTTTCATGTCTTTTTTCTCTGGACCGACAGCATGGGTTCCTTCAAGAGCAACAATTGCTTTACATCCTTTATTTGATGCCCATTCTAAAATAGTATCTGCTAGTGGTTTGATAACATTATATGGTGGCATGAATTCAGAGATAATTACTGTAAGTTGTTCGCATTCCCCATCTGGTCCGCATTTCTTTTGACCGGCATAGATTCGAACAGGTGGAGAAGGTCTTGATTTATGGATAACTGTTGCTGGCATAAATTCTTTTGAAATAATTGCACCGATTTCATCAAGTTTTAATGAGTCAATTATAAAATGGCCTGCAATAGAGCTAATAAGACCGACTGTTGGAAAGGCCATTACTAATAAACTATTTGATAAATCTTCATCCTCAAATTCTATTAATTCTATATCGTCCATTGCTTAGAACCCCTGCGTCTGTATTGATTAGTTCTACTTAAATATTATTTAATAAATGTTTATTGTGAAATAATTGATAAAATCTTTGATAGGTTATCTATGGTATAATCAGCTTCTATTTTTATTCCAATAACTTTACAATTTGCAGCACGACCTGCTTCAACATCACTTTTAGTATCACCAATTAAAACAGCATCTTTAGGATTTACTTTTAGATATTCACATGCTTTTATAATGAGTTCTGGACTTGGTTTACCATAGTTAATATCATCACTTGTAAGAACAATTTCAAAAAATTTTTCAAAATTAAAATTTTTTACAATTTGATTTGTACAATCTCGAGGAGTATTTGTAATAATTGCCTTTTTATATCTATTTAATTTCTTTAATATATCAATTGTTTCAGGATATATTTTAACTTGACCTACATTTTGTCCATAAACATTATTGCAAAATTTTAGAATTCTATAATCAAGTCCCATTTTTTCTAGATTATATTTAAGGTCATGACCCCAATATTTTGAAAAAAATTCTTCCTTTGTTATCTCTTTTTTACCATAATTAACTAAAGCTTGGTTTAAAGATATCCACCATGAATCAAGAGAGTTTACCAATACTCCATCCATGTCAAAAAGTATTGCATCTGGTTTAAGTTTCATTGCTACCCCTGTAGAGTTGCTGTATAGGTATTTACTACAAAATAGTTTTGTTAGTAGTTATTTTTAATATGGATTTTTCTGTGTCAATAGTCCATTTTAATAAAAGAGATTTTTTTATAAATATTTTACAAATATTGAATATTTTATTATTTTTTAAATATTCATCTATTGAGATCCTCTTGTTATATTCCTCTTCACCTTAATTTTTAAATGGAATAGAGAGTATCAGATTGAGTATACTAAATAGGATTATTGCTCTATGGATATTGTTTATGTAATTTATTCCTATGGTGTAAAATTATAGGGACAGCCATGGCTCTGAAAAATTGTTTTTAAATCCCTAAACAAATCTCGTAATTCGTTACCTGTTTTTTGACAATCAGGATCATTTTTCAATACATATTCCAGATGTTGTGCAAATTCTGTAATATTAGTTGCCGGGTCCTCTGAACCATCCTCTTTATTTGGATCAGATGCCCTATTCAATGCTTTCCAGATGCAATTAAAGGGTAATTCTACTCTATCATACCCTGATTTTTTATCGAATAAATCCCATAGTATAGCTGCTATGCTTGCCTCTATATCTTTTCCATCGGGATATATACTAGTATCATACCATGGGCTCCATTGATGTGTTGTGGTATTATAGTATCTCCAGCTTCGGTTTTCTAAATTAAATTCATAATCATTTGCATCAGTAAAAATTGACGAATTTCGTTTTGCACATGATGAAAAATGCGCCCATCCTTCTGAAAAAGCGCATCTCTCTGCTTCAGCACGGGTTCTATTTGGTCCACCCTCTGTTTTAGGTTCACCGGTTAGATGTTGATTGTAACCATGAGTTCCTCCTTCTAGTATGACGTTATCTTTTTCATGCATAAGATGATGATCAAATTCATGAAGGAATACATCTTCATCGTCAACATCATCTGTAGCAACATTTATTGTTGGAGGTGTTGATCTATCTGGATGCTCTGAATCCTCTACACCTGGCCTATAAAAAGAGCCACTGCCACTAATTGTAATACCTGGGAAGGGAATATCGGCACCATGGCCGCTAACTCCTGTTTCTTGTAAAAGCCAGAGCTTAGCGTTAATCATCCAGCACTCAATCCTTATTTCCTGTAATCCTTGAAGATAACTTAATAAATCATCTTGGAATTCTTGATATCCAGTTAATTTCCCTATTGCATCAGCAAGTTTATTAATAGCCTCTAATAAGTCTTGTTCTGCCTGATCTATTAAATCCATAGCCTCAGAGATAAGTGCATTCTTGTCTGCAGGTTCTTCAAGTTCTTGTGCTTCTATTAGTTTTTGTTGGGCCTGTTCAAATTTATCTTTAGCCCAACCGATATACTGAGTAGCAGAATATAAATCATTTATCGCTGAATGAGTATTATCTTCTTCTATTAAATCAGTGCGTATATTTCCTACAGCAAGTCGAATAAAATACATACGGTCCATTTTTCTATATATCTCACTTGTTTCAATGGAAAACTCTTCAGTAACATCATCATCAACACTCCAATAGACCTGATTTGATGAAACTCCCTGATTATCAGTCACTGTAATTGTGAAAGTATACTCTAAATAATTCTCTGGAGCGGAAAATTCAACTGTTCCCCCTGTCATATTTACAGTATCTGGATACGTCCAAAAAGTCCATTCATAATCTGAAATACTACCATCAGGATCATAGCTTTCTTCTGCTGTAAAAACTCTAGTATTTGTCTCAGGATCATATGATACTGTTTCAACATTTATCTCTGGATCCTTTGTTACTAATAAGTCATTAGTCTCAACACCAATGTAACCTTCATATGATTCAATTTCAGTCTTAATGGTATAATAACCTGTTGAAGGTAGCTGTTCAGTAAACCAATATGAAATAAAGTTATCAGACCTTTGTTCATCATCTATAAAATATCCACTATCTGTATCTATCTCTATCCATTCATCTCCAGAATACCAACTAAAACGACAATTTTTAATATCTGATCTATCTGAAGCCTCAACAGCACATAATCTTACTATTCCTCCAACTGCTTGTCCTTGTTCAGGATATATCATTACCGGCTGAGGGATTTCATCCATAATAAAATCAGTTCCACTAATAACAAGTGCCGTTATCTCTTTCTCAGCAATATTTCCTTCTTTATCATAGGCTTCAATTCTTATTGTTTTCATACCAAAGCATTTCTCACCCCACATCATATGATATGGAGATAGGGTATCACCACATTGGATGATTCCATCAACATAGAAATCAACCTTTTCAACACCTGATTCTTCATCTTGTGCATCTACTTGGATATCAATAGGGCCAAAAATTATTGGTATCGGAAAAGGTATGAGTTCTTTATTGTTTAGATATATAGCATTTTTTGGAGTCATAATTTCGATTTCCGGTGGGTTAGTATCTGGAAGTTGATATGTGACGGTTACCGTGTCCATATCTATATTTCCTTTGTTATCCTTAGCATATACAAGTATTCCATTTTCTCCTAGATGTAGAGTTATATCAAAGGTAACGTCATACTCTAAAGAACCATCAATATCATAACTTTGACTTGTACTTCCTCCATCCCATGTATGAGTGTATCCCCATTCTGTAAGACCAGTATTATCAACTAATATTGCACTAACTTCAAGTAATGCTTCATTGAATACCATTCCATCGCCAGGGAATGTGATAAGGATATCTAGAGTTTCTATATCATCTTCTTCAAAATCTTCGTTAAGATATATTGTATTTGCATCCTCTACAATAACATTGTCTACTGCGAAAAACCAAGACCACTCTTCCGTATAATAATAGAACTCTATTTTTATCCCGTTTTTACTAATGTATTCATTATAATTCAATTGAGTTGAAAATAATTCTTTATAATTTCCTTCAAAGCATCTAAGCACTTCTTCTAATCCTGCATCTGAGTAAACTCTAATACATGCTTGATCATCAATATATTTTTCAAATGAGATACCACACTCAAGTGTTACGGTTCCTTGAGCATCACTTAGATCAAATAAAGGTGATTGCAGACCTACATTGAAAATATTTTCATTATGAAGATCACTATCTGCAATTGCATATGAGCCAGATGCTCCATATGGATCTCTATTTGAATCATCAACAGCTCTTTCTTCCCAATGTCCATTTCCACCATACAAAACTTCATTCCACCCTGATGGAGGCCATGTAATACTGGTTTGATTTTCATTTTCTGTTGTGTATTTTTTTAATTTTATACTATTTGCTATTGGAACAGTAGAAATCAACAGCATACAAACTAAAAGTCCAATTATCTTCTTATTCATTTATTCCTATTCTCCTTATTATATCTATATCTTTAACTATTTTTTAAATCTTATGATAAAAATATTTTAACAAAATATAAAAAATTTTTATTAAATTTATTACAAAATGTTGCATATATTTATTAATTAAAATTCATTTCTATAGTTAATATAAAAAAAAGAAAAAGAATGTTTAAGATTAAATCCATATTTTTTAAGAACCAAGACCTTCCATTCTTTCTGAAGAAGTCTGGAAAAATGTTAGATCTAAATAAGACCAATCGTCAAAGTCGTATTCACCATGTGTTCCATCTGAATAATCAAAATTTCTATACCAGAAGTAATCATAGTTCATACAGCTTACATAGTCCAACCATGGATAATCTGGAGGATTACCATTTCGACCAGATGAATTATCAACACCTGCCCAAACCATTCTATTTATTCCTAAGGAGTGTCCTAGTTCATGCATCACTTCTACAGCTTCTGCAATTCTTATTGTTCTCTCCTGTAATGCATATCCTAATTGGTTTTTATAGAAGTTTTTATTGTGAGGTATTGCCATAGTGTCATACCAATGATTTTCATCTTGTGGATGACACCATCCACCACCATAAGCAACAACCAAATATCTGAATATTCCTTTTCTTTCGTCTGCAAAATCATTTGCATAATGTCCAGCTACTACTCCACTATCTTGTTGATATGCACCATTTCCTCTCATAAAAGGTAAGATGTCTCCACCGCCACCCATTCGCCCATCATCAATATGAACACATATATTATGTTGAGAAAATCGTTCTATTAGCATTTGTTGAGATTCATAGTAGAACTCGTGTACCCAGCCATCCCAGCCGTCTTTATCTCTAAATTTCTTTGGTGTTGGTGCCATATAGTCAGTTTCAATGTATATCTCTTTATGATATGGATTTGCTAACCATTCTTCCATATAATATTCTTCAATATTTTGAAGTCCATCCATATCTGGGTCTAATTCTGAATGGTCATCCCAAGTCATAGGGTCATATCCCCATTTCCATTCCCATTCTGTTGGAATACCATCTTCATCAGGATCAAGTTTTCCATCATCTTTTAAAGGATCAGTTTTCAAAACGTTTACTTCCTGCCAGAAGGGTATTGTATCCTCATCAGGCGTAGTTTGTGTTAAATCAAACCATATTTCATAGTTAAGACCATTGTAATGGCCATATCCATCTGAATCATTAAAAGAGTCATCACCCTCCCATCGACCTGTCCTATAATCATACATAACAACGAACTCCTCTTTTATTTCTTTTGAGGTGGTTGTTTTAAATAGTTTTTTAGTTTTGACGTTTTCAACAATGGAAAATTTTACATGTGTTGTAGGTTTTTCATCTTCTACATTTCTAAATATTTCTTGATTTATATAACCTGTATCCCAGTTGTTATATGTAGCTCGTCCTACTTCTTCATAGTCATCAAATTGTGCAATATATGAAAATGAAGGTTTTTCATCCCAACCTCGACCAGGTCTCAATCCATCAAAAATAATTTTATATCTTTCATTTTTTACTGGCAGATTATTGATAAGGTTTCTAATAAAAGGCATACCTGAATTTTCCATTTGATCAATTATACCATTTCTTCTGATACGATGTATCTTAAGATATATTGCTTGATTTGAATAAGGACTGATTCTATCATCGATTTTTTCAACACCTTTTTCATCACCTTTTTCATCTGTTTTAATACCTTCAAAATATACATACAAACCTGCTGCAATTAAACATACAGCAATTATTATTGATATTATAACATAATATATTTTATTATTCTTCTCTGACATTAGTATCATCCTTCGTTTTAATAACTATATAAATTTTTCCCTTTTTATTTTTATGTTTTAAAAATTAAATGAAATAATAAAGATATTTTATATATTTTATTAAAAAATCCTATCTGTAAATATAAAAATATTTTTTATTACATTTCTTATTCTATTGTTTGATTGATATGAGGGAGATAAAAGTTTCAACAACAAAAAGAAATCAGATGATAGATATCACAAGTGATGTTAAAGATATTATTAATGAGAAAGATATCAAACAGGGTTTTGTAATTGTATATGTTCCACATACAACAGCAGGTATTACAATTAATGAGGGAGCAGATCCTGATGTACAAAGAGATATTATTAAAACACTTGAAAAACTAATCCCTGAAAATAGTAACTATCATCATATGGAAGGAAATAGTGATGCTCATATTAAGGCAAGTTTAATAGGTTCATCAGTAAATGTTATTATTGAAAATCATAAGATGGTTCTTGGAACCTGGCAGCATATCTTCTTTTTTGAAGGAGATGGTCCTAGATCTAGAAGTGTATATGTTAAAACATTTGAAGAAAAATAAATAAAAAAATAATTTTTTTTAAATAAAAACAGGATTTGTTGTTATTTCTTTACAGACTCCAATGAATGAGAATTTTGCAGGTTCCAGAAAGTGAGGTTTTGAAAGAATATTAAATATCTTTGCTTTTGAAAAAGTGAATATACCTGTAAAATTGTGAACAGTAATGGAATGAGGTATATTCCGACGTATAGTAGGAATACCAACAGGTTTAGTTCCATTAAATTTTTGATAAATTGTTGAAAATGAATATTTTGATCTTAATCTAAGAATTGATTTGTATGTTATTGTAAATGTAAGATTTTTAACAAAAACAATTGGAATGATAGGTTTTATTATTAGATTTGTAAGTAGATCATCTATTTTACCTACCTGATCTTTAGATCCATTGATAAGTTGAATATTTGAAATTCTTTTAGCAGGACCAAATAACCTTAAACAATAGGAAATTTTTCCTTCGTCTACATTAACACGATCTTTTGATATTTCTTTTCTTTCCTCTGACTCTTTTGATATACTAATTCCCATAGCTGGAATTGCACAGATAGATAGTAAACAAATGCTTGTAATTATTCCAATAATTTTTATCTTCATACATATCAACCTATTTTTATAATAAATGTTATATAAAATACTATTTAAAGGTTGTGGAATAAAATGTTATAATATTTTTTTAAAAAAGTTATAACTATTAACAAAGCTTTTATTAATTAGCTATTGATGTTAAAACAATGTATTACTACATCCATGGATATCTATCAGATCCAAATAGTACAAAGGGACTTTT
Source organism: uncultured Thermoplasmatales archaeon (assembly GCA_964628575.1). Taxonomy (GTDB): domain Archaea; phylum Thermoplasmatota; class E2; order DHVEG-1; family DHVEG-1; genus CAZVNH01. Next base: position 15,156 of record CAZVNH010000015.1, read on the forward strand.
ATTAAAAGAAAAACTTGGAGTAAAACTAGTTAAATATAGAGATTGTGAACCTGAGGAATTAATAATTTTTAATTGTGTAGATAATATTTTAAAAGAAATAAAAAATGATCCTAATCCTGTTTTATTTGGTTCATCACTTGGAGGTTTTTTATCTGTTTTAACCGCTTTAAAGAATCCAAAAATTAGAAAGTTAATACTAATGAATCCAGCGATAATTCCTCCAACAATAGATATTTCAAAAATTAAAGATATGCCTCAAAGAATTTTAGAAGATATGTATAAACCAGAATTATTCAAAGAAAAAATCAATGCAGAGATTTTTATTTTAGTTGGAACACTTGATAAGGTTGTTCCTAATGAATGGGTAATTGAATTTGCAAAAGCTCAAGAGGCAACAGTTTTGTTTCTAAAGGACGATCACAGTTTTACTAATTATTTGGAGGAACTTCCAAATATTTTTAGTAATATATTGAATAAAAAACATTAACTATTTGAATTTACTCCAGGATTGATTTGCTTTGGATAAATTTTAGATAAAATAATACATTATTATTTTACATATGTTATAAAGGATACAAATTTATTATTTATTTTATTAATAGTAATGAGTATTGATTAAAGAATAAAAAAATTAAACTGTTGATGGGATTTATACATTTAATACCATTCCCCCACCATTTTATAATTATAATCAAAAATCGCTATAGGGAGAACACTATTTTTATAGTCATTATTTTAAAATATTTAAAATACTTGTTTTTATCAATTATTTTTATTTCTTTTTTCTTTTCTTCCAGATAAAAAATAGTGACAATGAAATTAATAATAAAACGAGTTCAAATCCAGGTGTTCCTGTATTTGAATCTTTATTATTGTCCTCAGGGATAATAACATTATTTTTACCTTCAAAAGTTAACTCATAGTATCTTCCATCGCTAAAATTTGAAGCTGTGTATGGATGACCAGGTACGGGAAAACATATCTTTAGATTTTCGCCAGTTATTTCATAAATTCCATAAGAAAAAGTGGCGTATTCATCCCCTAAAGAGCTATAATCAATTGTATAGTCAATATGTTTAGGATTTTTATTTATATCTAATATGAATGTTCCTTTCCATTCTTCCTTTGGCCCAATAATATCTAAATTATTGTCTGAAAATGTATACGTCCATTCTCCAGGTGAACCATTTGGTTCCGTACCTTTCCAAATACCTTCGAGTTCAGATGCTGCATTGGCTGAAATAGACATGATAATTAAAGCTACAAAAATAATGCCAACTATTACTATTTGTTTCTTCATCATTTTATTCCTCTAACTAATACAGATGTAAACTATATTAAAAATCAATATTTTGAAAAATTTGTCAAAATTAAAAAATTGTATTGAAAATTCTATTTTTGTCAAAATTAATTAATTATAAGTAATATAGAAAAAATATTAATATTTTAAATATTTTAAAAAAATCTGATAAATAATTCTCTTTGTTTTTTTCTCCCTCAAACACTCTAACGGTTAAAACTATTAATTATTTATAAATCTCTCCTTAATAATTGTTTAGACAAAATAATGATATTTTGCTATAAAATGTTAGAGAGACATTATAAACTAAGATTTGCAAAAATTATTTTGGGCAGGCAATATTATTTATTCGGTTTATATATGTAGCCTATTGAAATCCTGAGTTAAAGTTTATTTTTATTATTTTGTCTACCCATTTTTTTGTTATTTATATCAATATTAAGATATTTAATTAATATTTCATTCCAAATTTTTCTTATAATAATTATACTTCTTCCAAGTAATAAATAATTAGCTCAAGAGCATTTTCTTCGTTATAATGTAACTTTCCAGTTATCATATATTCTCTATCATCAATTAATCCTAAGTCGGTTACATTATCTAATTTTAACATTTTCTCAGGATAACAATCCTTGTCAAAAGGTGCCCATATTAAAGATTGTTCTGGTGAATAATAATATCCTTCAAGAGTTATTTCGTCAAAATTAGTAATAAAATAATTTGGATCACTAAATACAATAAAAAGATTAAAAATAGATACATTATATTCTGATTTTGTATAAACATCAAAACCACTACCATTTTCATAAAATAATTTATGTGTTTTATTATTATCTGAGAATTCATATCTTGAAC
>CAZVNH010000016.1:0-17293 GCA_964628575.1 uncultured Thermoplasmatales archaeon
CATCTATTCTGTTAACTGACCCAATGTTTATAAAAGAAAAATTTCAACTCTGTCAGCTTTTTATAGAGTCATATGTGAAAAAAGCACCTGGCCGAATCAACGATTTAAATCCTGAAATTGCATTTAAATTACTTGAAAAAATACAATATAGACATGAAGATGAACAAATAATTCGTAAATATAGTAATAGAATCAGAAAAAACGGTCTATAAATACAAACTATTAAGAATAGATAATTTATTTATCTTATGAGGGATGAGATGACACTAGAAGAATTGGTAGACAAAGCGATTAATGATGCGATTTTTAAGAATGAATCAAAAGACGAAGATATTGAAAAAAGAAAACCTAAACCATTTCGCTATTTAACAGATGAAGAAATTAAAAAAGAATTTTCAATAAAAAATCTTGGTCCTGCTTCAGTTATGAAAACAAATCAAACTCCTATAACCATTGAAAATGATATAAATATTGTAAGCCTTGGTAACGTGAATGCTATTGAAAATGTAATAAATAGGCATCAAAAAATCAGAATGATGAAAGAAAAAATGGAATAGGGAGAAGATATACTAATATTAGTCATAATTTTTAAATAGATATTACTCTATCCGGACTCCGATGAAACTGGGGAAGGAAAAAACAATACCAATTTTTGCAATGATTATTTTAATTGTAGGAACAACCTCAGCAATATATGTACATTCAACAATGATAAGAAAAGATACTATCACGATTGAAGGTTTGGAGTATACTATCGATAATCTTTTTGAAATGGCAATATCAAAAACTATTGAAACAGATGAGGGAGAAAAAACAGGTGTTGCATTAGATGATATAATTATTAAAATCGGAGTGAACTGCCCATCTTGTAATGAGTATATCTTTATTGGTGAGGATAGATATCAACAAACAGTATCATGGGAATTAATGCAACAAGGTATTTTATCAAAAGATCGTACAATATATTTTCCGGATACACCACATGCTTTTTGGGTAAAAAATGTTGTAAAAATAGAGGTGAAATAATATTATGGATAAAAAGAGATTTATTCTAGGAATAATTGTATTTGGATCATTATGGGGTTTTTCTGAATGTGTAATAGGTTCAGGACTTGAAGATACAGGTCTACCAAATGGTGCAATAATGGCAGGTTTTTTTGGATTAATGTTTCTAGTTATAACAAGAATCACTTTTCGAAAACCAGGAATGCAATTAGGAATGGGGCTTGTCGCCGGCTCTCTTTGCTTTTTCAATCCTTTTTTAAAATGCAATCTTTGCTCAGCAATAGCAATTGGTGCAGAGGGATTAATTTTTGAGTTGATATGGTATAAGATAACATTTGATTTAAAAGAGTTAAAACCAATGACTATGCAGGTTAGTTTTGGAATAATCTCTGCATATCTAATTTATATTGGAGGATATATCACCACACAAATTTTAACAAAACTATCAACAGGTTTTTATTTATCAGATCTTGTAATAATTCTTCCAAAAATACTTGCAAGCGGACTAATAGCCGCTCTTATAGGTGGATTAGTTCTTCCTGTTACCCTTCAGCTAAAAAAACTTGATTTAACAATTAAAGATATAATTTATTATCCAACTACAATTGGTATTTCAATAATATGCTGGATATCTGTAATCATGATTTTACCATTTTATGTCTAATACACAATGAGGTTACAATTATGGATAATCCAAAAACCGTCAAAGTATTGAAATTTTATTCAGAAAAATGCAAAGGATGCCTTGAATGTGAAAAGGCTTGTTCAAATGTTCATTTTAAAACAGATGAAGGCAGAGAAAAATCAGCAATCAGGATTATTAAAGATGGAAAAAAATTTAAAATGATTGTTTGTGATCAACGAGGACTTTGTCTTGATATGTGTCCAGTAGGCGCATTATTTCGTAGAAATAATGGAGTTGTATGGCTTGATAAAAAAACTTGTATAGGATGTCAAGCATGCGTTGGCTTCTGTCCTATTGGCGCTATGAGAAAAAACGATAGTAGAATTGAACCTTTTAAATGTATTTCATGTGGAGCATGTGTGAGAGCTTGTCCAACTGGTGCTCTTGAACTAGTTGAAGTTGAAATCAAAGACATTAAAGAAGTTGTTTATTATAAACAGGGGACAGAGAAATAATGTTAAAAGGACAAATACCAATAGAACAATATGAAACAGGTAATACAAAGCATAAATGGGATTTAAAAAAAATAAAACTTGCTCATAGAAAAATTAGTAGCTATAATTATAAAAAAGGAGAAATTAATAGAGGTTATACAGGTAGAACTCTTTATATTAATCTTACTACTAATGAAATCAAGGAAAAAAAAGTAACAGAAGAAATGAAAAAACTATTTACCGGAGGTAGAGGTTTCGGTCTCAAGCTTTTATGGGATGAAATAAAACCGGAGACTAAATGGAATAGTGATGAAAACGAGTTAATAATTACTACAGGTCCTCTTTGTGGAACTACACAGTATCCAGGTTCTGGTAAATCCCTATGTCTAAGTATTTCTCCATCAACAGACATTATTTGTGATAGTAATGTAGGTGGTTTCTTTGGGCCTTATCTAAAATTTGCAGGTTTTGACGCAGTAGAAATCAAAGGTAAAGCAAAGCATGATGTAGTAATTTTGATTGATGGAGAAAATGGAAATATATCTATAGAAACTGCACCTCTTGAAGAAACAGATTCGCATCTAATTAATGAGCAGCTTACATATATGTATGCATCTGAAGATTCTGATAAATCAAGACAAAAAATATCAGTTGTTTCAGCAGGTAAAGGAGCAGAACATAGTTATTGGGGATGTCTAAATTTTAGTTTTTATGATATACGTCGTAAAATATGTCGTATGAAACAAGCAGGTAGAGGAGGTCTTGGTACAGTTCTCCGAGATAAAAAAATCAAAGCAATTGTTGCTAAAGTTGAAAAATTTAATGGAATCAGCAACAATCCTGCTAATCCTGTTAAGATAGCAGAAGTAGGAACAAAGCTTCATCGTGAAATACGAGATCTTGATCGCTTACAATGTAATATGAGAGCTGTCGGAACTGTTCATCTTGTAGAAATAATGGATGAATATGATTTACTACCTTGTGAGAATTACCGTTTTGGCAGTTTTCCAAAAGCATCAAAAATTTTTTCACCAAAGTTTTATGAATATTTTACAAAGATAATACCTGATGGATGCTGGCATGGATGTACCATGGCATGTGCAAAAACAGTAGATGGTTTTGAAGTAAAAACAGGGCCATATAAAGGTCAAAATGTAACAGTTGATGGACCAGAATATGAAACTGTTGGATGTGGTGCAAACATGAGTCTATGGGACCCATTTTGGATTCTTGAATTCAACTTTTATTGCGACACATATGGTCTTGATACTATATCAACTGGTACAGGAATTGCATTTTATATGGAAATGTTTGAATACGGTATTTTAAATAAGAAAAGATGCGATGGCCTAGAACTATATTTTGGTAACTTTGATGCAGTTATGGAGTTTTTACACAGGTTATCAAAAGGAGATAAAGGTGAATTCATAACAGTTGCATCTAAAGGTATTCGACGGGTAAAAGACTGGCTTATTAAGAATAAATGGGGAGACCCTCAATTAATAATGGATTGCGGTATGGAGAGTAAAGGACTTGAATACTCAGAGTACGTTACAAAAGAATCCCTTGCAATGCAAGGTGGATATGGTTTAACACTAAAAGGACCACAACATGATGAAGCATGGCTTATTTTTATGGATATGGTAAATAATGCAATACCAACATTTGAAGATAAAGCAGAAGCACTTCACTATTTTCCAATGTGGAGAACATGGTTTGGACTTAATGGTTTATGTAAACTTCCATGGAATGATATAGAACCTGCAAACAATGCAGAAACCGATGAACCTGCAAAGGTTCCTGAGCATGTACAAAACTATGTAGATTATCAAAATGCTATAACAGGATGGAATGTTGATAAAGAAGAGTTAATTCTTCAAAGTGAAAGATGCTATAACTGGCAGCGTGCTATGAATGTCTGGTTAGGTCGAGGTAGAAGAAAAGATGACTGGATTCCATATAGATCAATGGGACCAGTTACAGAGATGGAATATATTTCAAGAAAAGACAGATATGAAAAAATACTACAAGAGATACTTGGGTATAAAGAAAAAGAATTAGATAAAATGACTAACAATGAAAAAATGAAAATTCTTTATGATTATCGTCAGAATCAATATCAAAAACTTGCAGATGCAGTATATTATAGACGTGGTTGGACACCTAATGGAGTTCCAACTCCTCAGAAGATGAAAAAACTTGGCTTTTCTGATGAAAAAATGCTTAAGATGCTTCAGAAAAAAATAGATGAAGATGAAAAAAAAGGTCTAAACAAATGGAAGGGAAAATACAGTAAAGGCGAAAAACCACCAAGTATAGTTCCCAGGTATTGGGAAAAATGGTAAAATACAATGAATATAGAAAAAAGTAAAAAAATTAAAAAAGAATTAGAAAAATTTAGTGTTGGTATTGCCGGAGCAGGAGGCCTTGGTTCAAACGCTGCAATCTCTCTTGCCCGTGCAGGAATCGGTCGTCTTGTTATAGTTGATTTTGATATCGTTGAAGATGGAAATCTTAACAGGCAGTACTATTTCAAGGATCAAATTGGGAAAATCAAAGTTGAAGCTCTTAAGGATAATATCCAAAGAATAAATCCTGAAATTAATGTTGATATAATTAATCAGAAACTCACAAAAGGATCGATGGATAAATATTTTCACGATGTAGATATAATAATTGAAGCTCTTGATAATGCTGAAATAAAAACTGCTTTTATTGAAGAAATAATGATTAAACTATCTGATAAACCAGTTGTCGCAGCATCTGGTGTAGCAGGTTATGGTCATTCAGATAGAATTAAAACAATTAAATCTGGAAATCTATATATGTGTTATGATGAAAAAGCTAAATCTAGCGATGAAGATATATTAATTGCTCCAAAGGTATGTCTTATGGGTAATTGGCAGGCAAACCTTGTTCTTGAAATTTTATTAGGTGAAGATAAGTGATTGAGGTTAATGGAAATAGTATTGATTTTATTCCAAATGAAACTATTAAACAGCTTCTTAAAAGAGTGAAATATACCTTCCCATTAGTTATTGTTAAAATTAATAATGAAATAATACCTAGAAGTGAATTTTCTGAAAAAGTTGTTCCTGATAATGCAAAAATAGCTGTTATTCATATGATTAGTGGTGGATGATTTTAGTTTAAAATATAGGAAATAATTACAAGTAAACACGCAGTGATCTATTTTTATATGGTTTATTCAATTGGGTATCTATTTGGTTGAACATATCTATATATTTTCTTTCAAATCTATAACTATTCTTAACATATATTTTAAATACTAAATATTAATTAGTAATAAATATAATTTGAGGGAGGTAAAATAATGATAAAAAAAATATTTTCAATATTTATAATAATATCATTTTTATTATGTTGTATTATTCCAGGTTTATCAGGAGTTAAACTAAATATAATAAAATCAAATCTTTATTATGAGCAAACAAATGATGATATTATTCCACCTGAAGAACAATGGAATATAACTTTTAAAAAATATGGATGGGGAAATTACATCAGAGAAACCTCTGACGGTGGATATAAGATTATTTCAAATATCTGGGATGAACCTCCTGATAACATGGCGATTTCAGTTATTAAAACTGATAAAGATGCAAATCTAGAATGGAGAAACAATATAGACTTTTTTGAATTTAAAGATATGCTAATTACTTCTTTCATAGAGACAAGTGATGGTGGGTATTTATTTGCTGGAAATATTGGAGGTTATCGTGGTGATGTTAATTGGGGCGAAGGACTTTTTGTAGTAAAAGCTGATGAAAATGGAATTGAAGAATGGAACTACCAGTATTATGAATATGATTTTACATGGGCTTTTAGCTCTGTAAAAGAATGTCCCGATGGTGGTTTTATTGTTGTATTTACGAATGAATTTTACCAAAACGCTGATACATTATTATTTAAGTTTTATGGAAATGGCAATATTCAATGGACTAAATTAATTGAACAGGAGAATGATGAATTTACATATATTTATCCTACAGATGATAGAGGATTTCTCGTTGGAGGTCGTATTGCTAATGATATGTGGATTTTAAAACTAGATGTAGTAGGTAATGAAGAGTGGGAAGTAATTTTTACTGAAGGACATGGAACTATGGTTGAATACCCTGTTTATATACATCCTTCATCTTCACAAGGATATCTAATTGTAGTTGATACAAGAGATGAATCATATTTCAAAGTTATAGAAATTGATAATTTCGGAAATGAGATTTCAAATAAAACATTTGATGGAGGAACTATATTTTCAATTCTGGAAACAGATGATGATGGATTTATTGTCTTTTTTAAAAAATCTAAAGATATACATCTTATAAAATTTAGTTCAACTAATTCTTATGGATATTTAAGCTCTTTTATATATAATGGGAGTTCTTCAAAAAAAATTAGAAAAACTAGTGATGATGGATATATACTATTTTCAAATTTTAATTATGAAGGTTTTTATTTAGTTAAATTAGATAGTTTGGGAAATAAAATATGGGAAAATTTTTACAATATAGGTTTTCGTGGATATGAAAAAAGGGAGTGTTTTACATGTAGGGATATTGATGAGACTAATGACGAGGGCTATATAATATGTGGAACTCATCTGATTTATGACAGTTATTATTGTGAATTTGGTTGTCAAAATTTATGGGTTATTAAACTTGGTGAAAATAATCCACCGAGCATTCCAGTTTTAGAAGGTATAACTAAAGGAAAAATTAACAAGAATTATACTTTTTCAGCAATATCTACTGATACTGAAGATGATAAGATTTCTTATTTTTTTGATTGGGGTGATGGAACAAATAATAATTGGACAGAATATTATTCATCAGGTGTTAAAATAAACGTTACAAATAATTGGAAAAATAAGGGTAATTATATTATAAGAGTGAAAGCTAAAGATGAGCACGGTGTTGAGAGTGATTGGTCAGAACCTTTAAATGTTACTATGCCAAGAAATAAAATTTTAGATAATAAGCTTTTTTCAAAATTATTTAATAATTTAATAGAAAAAATATTTTTAAATTTTTAAAGCATAATTAATTAAAAAATAACATACAATTTGCAACACACTATCATGCAACACTGCGAGAAAACATAAAGTATATATAGTACTTAACACTTGTTAATTACTACGGGGTTTAGTTCGGAAGTATAAAATGGATTTTTAGATTTTCTATTTTTCATTTTTTCCTTCCTCCCTAAGGACTAAACCCCCCTAACTATTTTTTATAAAGAATATGTTATAATTTAAAATTATTTTTTAGTTTGTTACATTAATAAAAAGAAAATATCTTAAATTGTTACTATATTATGAAAATAAAAAGAAGGAGGTTAAAGAATATGGAGAGATTTGAATATTGGCAATCACAAAAAGATGGTATGTGGTATTTCCATCTAATTGCACCGAATAACGAAATAATAACTCAGAGTCAAGGATATACAACAAAGGAAAACTGTGTTAATGGAATAAATGCTGTTAAAAACTATGCTAATTCTGCTCAGATTAATGAAAAAATGCATGATTAAATTATTAACTAAACATTTAATTGTAGTGCAATAAATAAATTTCTTTTCTTTTTTTTATAACAAGTAAATATATAGACCGGATTTATAACAAGAATTATTTAAATAAATAATTGTTTAATGCTAAATAATTGGAGAGGAAAAATGGTTAATTGTTGCGTTAATTGCGGTTCAAGAATTATTCTCAGTGACAGATACTGTCGTCAATGTGGGAAAAAAATAATTCCTGATATTTCATTTGTTGATATTCCTTTAAGTGAATATAGAAAAATGATTATTCAGGAAGTTATCAAAGAGTTAAATCCTGAAAAAAAACAATTTGATGAAAAGTTTGCATTAAAACTTGAAAAAATAAATGATTTAGTAAAAGAAAATGTTATATCAAAGACAGAATTTAATCTGATTAAAGATACTCTTATTAAAAATCAACAGTATAAACCACAAGGACGTTTTTCAAAAATGTGGGAAACTACCCAGAAAGAGACAAAAAAACAACTTGTAAAACCAGAAAGCGCGAAATTTCCAGAATTAAAAATAGAATTTATAGATTTTAAAGATTGTAAAGAAAATGAAGTTAATATTTCTGCTTATGTTGAAACAAAATCAAGAAGTTCTGATATGTTAAAAATAAAGATAGTTGCAAAATTTAATTTAGATGATTCTTCTCTAATAAAAATTGAAGTTAACCAACCAAATTGGTAATTATTTAATATTAAGTATAAGTGAGGGAGGAAAAAATGATAGATGATAAACTAAAGATGCTGGGAAATTATATTGAAGAATTAGAAAAGGAAAAACCAAGTGTTTTAATTGAAGATTTTTTAAAACAAATAGAAAATGAAATCAACAATCTACCAGAAGAACAATTACAACTTGGAAATCAGTTTGGAAATAATATAGTTATAACTATAAAAGAGTATATTGATAAAAATACCTTAAAAAATATAATCGGATATCATTTACTAAGTATCGTAGTAAACTTTATTAAAAAATCAATGGTTGAAGAAAAAGCAAGTTTATTAGGAATTGATAAAAATCTATATAAAAAAGATATGAATCTACTCTTCAAAGGAAAATATTAAATCAAATAATATTACAAAACTTTCTTATTTTTATATCAATAAAAGATTATTTATAATATAATTCACTCAATAGATATTTTTATATTATATTTTTATATATAGTTTATTAGTGGGAGGAATAGAATAATGAATAAAAGAGCATTAGTTATGTTAATAACAATTTTAATTATAGGTAGTTGTTTACTTAATTGTAATACTATATGTGCCAAAGATGGAATTCTAATAGAAAATCCAATAAATACAAAATATCGAATTCATAATAAAATTAATTCTAATGATATATTTAGTAACTATTTTTTGTCTGGTTGGCCTCAAATATTTGATAACGGACCTGAAGATTCATCATCAGCTGTCGCAATTGATTCAAATGAAAATATTATTGTAACTGGCTATACAGCAAATGTAATAGATGAGAGATTGAATTTTCTTACAATAAAATATGATAGTGAAGGAAATGAAATCTGGAATGTTACATATGATAGTGGTATGTACGACTTTGCTTGGGATATATCAGTAGATTCAGAAGATAATATAATTGTTTTTGGAATTAATTATACATCTAAAGATGATATCTTGAATCATGATTTTCGTATAGTTAAATACAATAAAGATGGTATAGAACAGTGGAATAAATCAATTCCTGGGAAGAAAGAAAACTATCCCGGTGGTATTGCAATTGATTCAGATGATAATATTATCTTCACAGTTGGACAGGGTGATTTAGATGATTTAGATTTTAAATGTTGGACTGTAAAACTAGACAATACTGGTCAAGAAATATGGAATAGAACTTATGATGATGACATAATTTCATTTGGGGCAGATGTTGTTGTTAATCAAAATGATGATGTTTTTGTAGGAGGAATGGCTGTATCATTTTTTAATCAGGGTTTTTTTGTAGTTAAATATGATAGTAATGGAAATAAACAAAGGATCAATAGATATGGGGGAACTCAACTAAATGCAATGGCAATTGATAACGAAGATAATCTAGCACTCACTGGACTGGGATTTTCTCAAATGACTAATTCTAGTTTATGGTATACAATAAAATGTGACAAAAATGGTGAAATGCTATGGGATAAAGAATTCGATACTATAAATCCTGAATATGGCACAGATGTTGATATCGATTCAAATGGAAACATAGTAACAGTTGGAAGTATGTTTCATGGAGAGAACTATGTTGAGTTATGTGCAATTATTTATGATAAAAATGGTAAAGAATTATGTATTAAAAAACCAGGAGTAGAAGGAGCTCTTAGTGGTATTGTAATTGATAGTAATGACAGAATTATTGTAAGTGGAAGCATTGGAGATCCATATAATTGGAATTACTACATAGATATCTTTTCAGATATCACTCCTCCAACAGTTGAATTACAAAGACCAAAAGCTGGGTATCTTTACCTCTTTGATAAAGAGATAATACCATTGTTTAAAAATGCAATAATATTTGGAAAAATAAAAGTAGATTTGACTGCTGATAATCCATCTGATGTAGAAAAAGTTGAATTCTATGTAGACAAAGAGCTAAAAGAAACATTATATGAATCGCCATATGAATGGACATGGAATAAATTATCCTTTGGAAAACATACATTAGAAGTAATGACCTATGACAATGTCGGAAATATTAAGAGAAATGAAATTGTTGCATGGAAATTCTTATAAAATTTACTTCTTAATTTTTTTATAATATTTCTAAATATAGAAATTAATATAAAATAATTTTTTATATATAGAACAGGAGATAGTTTATGTTTATTATCAGTAAAAAACATATGATAAGTATTGTTATGATATTATTATTTTGTACAAGTTTTGTAGTTGCAAAAACAGATCAATTATATAAATTAAAAAAAAATGAATCATTCAAGGAAATAATATCATTCGAAGATGATCAAACAAATCCTATAGTAAATATTGTCAAACCTAAGGAAGGATATTTATATTTTTTAGATAAAGAAATTAAACCTTTGTTTTTAGATAGAACTTTAATTTATGGTAAAATTACAATTGAAGTTGAAGTATATGACGAAATATCAAAAATTGACTATGTTGAAATATATCTAGATGATGTTTTACAAGTTAGCTTGAATGGTCCATATTATAAATGGATGTTAGATGAAAAAATATTCTCCAAACACGAAATAAAGGTTATAGCATATGATATCTATGGGAATAATGTAAGTGATAAAATTGACTTCAGCATTATTTGTTTAGGCGATTTACCAAAAGCTCCAAATCATCCAGAAGTTGGAATCGCTACTCAAAGAAATACCGATGCCTTCAATTACTATAACTATAAAGATGGTGTTGGAGATTTTGTATACAATCAACTATGGTATTTTAATTTCCTTGATGACAAAGGAACAGTTGATACATCAGATGATATAGCAGGTGTTGCTGCATATGGCCTTGCTAATCCTGAGAATCTTTTAACAGGTGGTGCAATTACAAACTCTTTTGGAATGATTATCAGAGATTCTTCTTATGGCTCTTCTTTTCCAATTTTTTCTGAAGATTATGATCCAACGATTCCTGGTAATTTTAAGGCATCTGAGACATTTGAACCTGGTCCAGGTTTTGAATTAGAAAATCAAGGTGGAACTATTGATGTTATAAGTCCTGATCATTATCATATTAAAGGACAAGTAGTTAAAGATGATAAAGAGATTAGATGGGATCTACATTATAATAGAAGTTTAGGGAAACCTTGGCTCCCTTGGGTGGAATGGCCTGTACCTGATACAATAGGAGTAATTCCTGCATGGATAAACTATCATATGCAAATGGCAAATGCTGTTGTTAATGGAACTTTTTATGTACGTGATGGTACTGATGAAGTTACATATGAACTTCTTGATGTAAAGGGATACCATGATGGTTTTTTCAGTGAGTTTGTTTTTTCAATATTTGAATGGAATTGGCTTGATTATAAACAGGATAATCTTGCTATACAGCTCCTTTATCCTCATAGTCCTGTTTACTCATGTGAAGGTGAATGGGAAACATGTACACCTGGAAATTTAAGAGTTGTTTACAATGATGGTACTAAAGATAAAGAATACAATTTTTACAGAAGATGTGATTGGGATAAAAATGAGATAATTATTTCATATGAAAATACTTCAGTTGATCCTCGTTATCCTGATGTTGAGTATGCAACAGAAGTTACTATTAAAGCTGTAGATGAATTTGGAAATACTCTAAATCTTTACTGGTCTTTATTAAGATATATGATTGTTTACTTTGATGTTCCTGATCCATTTTTTGACACAGTTACATTTGAAATAATTGCTGATTTTTCTGGAACTTTTTATGAAGTAAGTTCTGATACAATAATACCAATATCAGGTACTGGTTGGGCTGATTGGTCAGGTGAAGCTTTTCCTGAGAAATAAACAAAATTAAAATATTTTTTATTAAATTTTCAAAATTCATATATTTTGCATTACATAAAAAACTGAGCCATACCAGGCATTATATTTACGGAATAAATCTATTTCTAGTTGTTCTTCCTCTATCATCTTCAATGCTTTTGGATTATTCTTGTATTTTTTTCTTAATATTTCCAATCGCTTTTCAAGAGGTGTATAATATAATTCCCACCAAGCATCCTCAGGTAAAGGAAAATGTCCAAGAAGTTTATAACTGCATTTTTCAATAATTTTTATATTATTTACTATAGTAGAAATTTCGGGATAAACTCTTTTCCAATAATTACTAATTTCTAATGGAGGATTATCCCTTAGCCATGACATCTCATGGACAGCAAGATATCCATTTGGTTTGATATATTTCTTCCATTCAAGCAGTCCCTTTTCAAATCCTATTATAAAAATTGAACCCTCAGCCCAAATAATATCAAAATACTCCTCAGGATATTGAATTTCAAACATTGATTGATTAACAGCTTTAACTCTATCTTGTAGGCTTTCTTGATTGATAAGTTCTTGAAATTGATCTAGATACTGGTTAAATATATCTATACCAATAACTTCTCCCTTTGATAATTTTGCAAGTTTAATTGTCTGTCTACCTGGACCACAACCAATATCAAGAATTCTTGGATGTTTAATCTTTGGAATCATTTCAAAGGCTTGTTGGGTATATTTATCTCTACCTGATCCCTGACGAGGCATATCTTTATGGATATCCAACAAAATATCAAAATCTATTTCCATAACCTTACTTATCTTAATCTAAATATTTTAAAATTTTGAAATAACCAGTAAAGATATGGAAAATTTTCAAAAAATTGTTGAGTTTTATAATTCATTCCAAAGGTTTTTGGAGTTGTTAATGATATATGTATCAAACAATAATCAGAGATATTATTTTTATTTACAATCTTTATATAGCCAGCATATTTTTTATCTTTTTCATCTGGTGCAGTAACTGTCACATCTATTGTTAATTCACCATCTTCAGGTGTTAAATCTACTCCAGAATCCGGTTCAAAAGTCCATGTGCCCCATTCAGGCCAGGATAATATCTCCCAATCTAATGAAGAACCAGGATTTCCACCATTCCAGATAATAAAACTCCCTTTATTTGTTGATCCTGCTGCAATATTTTCCCAGTTTAAAAAACCCTCTCCTTCAAGACCGCTATTATCACTAATAGGATTAATATCAACAATTATTCCTTCAAGTACTGTAAGTTCAAATGGTAATTCTTCAGGAAGCATATACCATCCATCATATGAACCACTCCAACCAAAATTAATATGATAATATCCTTCATCATTATATCCATCTACAACCATATTATGACCTTTGGTTGGATTTGACAGATCATCTACTACAGCAATATGAACCGGAAGACTATCCAATATATTTGATTGTAATCTAGTATATACATCTGGTCCTTCTTGCAAAAGTTCTATATCATCGAAATGAAAACGCTTATACGCATCAAATGCTTGATTAACTCCCCATGTACCAGAACCACTTGGATGATACACTTGTTTTGCTGCGATTCCACAGGAAAAAGTAATAGCTGCTTTATCATCATCTGTTAAAGGTATTTCATTTAGATAATGATCCTCTAGAGTTATCAAATAATTATTAAGCTCTGGAAATGATGGGAAATCGTATTCTTCAAAGTCATCATCAATTGTGTATCTGTTTCCTGCATAGTTATGAAAATAATCGTCTTCATCATCAAACTGAATATTTTGTGTAGTTCGATGATAATTCAAGATTTGAGCCATAGCAACAGCTGGACATCCAGCTACACTTCTTTTTCCAGAATCTAAATCTATAGGACAGAAATCATTAAATGGAGATTTCTGACTCCATTTTGTATCAAGTAATGGACCAATGGAATTTAATCCAATATTTGTTTTTATATTTTCAGAACTGAGATATTTTTGCCATTGCACATAACGATCTTTGAGTATATCTTTTGAAATTTGATCTATATTACTCAAGCGATTTTTTATATCTTCTTTTAATAAATTAAATAAAACATTTTCTTGGTTCAATAATCCAAATCTATTTTCAAATGAATAAGCAATAATCGGTGGAAGATTTTTATTTGCAGGAACAACAAAATATCCCTGTGGATTTAATAAAAATAGATACATAATAGGTTTATTATCATCTTTTATTTCTGCTGATTCTTTAATATTATAATTTGAAAATTCACTTTGAGATATCTTTTTATTAACAATTTTTTTTGCTTCATCAAAATTTACTAATAAATTTTTATTTTTTTGAGCCAATAGAGTATTTCCACTAATAATTGGAAATAGACTTGCAGTAAAAAATCCTATAGTTATAAATACCAAGATCAACCGTCTGATTTTGTTATATTTCAATAAATCAACTCCAAAATATAATACCTAATATTAGATATAAATTTACCTATTTATATCAATATTATAAAATTTTACAAAATTTAATATTTTATCTATAATTTTATTAAAAAATATATGATTTTTTGTTTTAGTTTTTTTATATTATTATTTTTAATGGATCTAACCATGAACTTTCATATCTATTTATATCATTAACTTTAACTTTTATATTATAACTTCCTTGCCTGGACTATAAATGATCTATTACAATATTTGTTCTTGATTCTAAATAGTCTGTAACTTTAATTCCACTTCTATCGCCCCAATCCATGTTGTATTTTATTAAATCATTATTTAAGTTAAAACCAGTAACTTCAAAAAAATGTATTTCATCAGGTATTTCAATATTATTTACAAAGAAAATACCAAAAACAGATTAGGATAATAAGGAAATTATTATTGGTAAATAAAATATTTTTTTATATAAAACAAAATTTCAATTTTTTAAAAATGATATTATTTAATTCATATATATTTAATTTTTATATATAATATTTAATTGATTTATTAATTATGAGAAAGAAGATATTCTGCTTTCCAAAATAAAGCTTTATTTATTGCATAAAAAGCTTTTCTTTCTAAATAGGTTGACACTAACTCTGAGTCAAGCTCATTTGAAAATATAATAACCGCAATATCTTCTGCAGGTTTAACTGTAACAAGATTAAGTACTCCAACATACCCACCGCTATGACCATATTTTATTGTTCCATCTTCTTGTTTTTTTACAGTCCATCCTAATCCATAGTTATTAGTATCATCAGGTGAAAAATGAGCCATATGCATCATATCTACTGTTGACTCATTCAAAATTCGTACATTATTCCATACCCCACCATTCATATGAGCAATTATGAAATGGGAATATTCTTCTATAGAGGTACGAAGAGTAATAGCAGGATATAACACATGAATTCCATATTGTGGATGTCTGAAATATTCATTATTTTTATATTCATATGGTACTGCAATATCTTTGATATCGTGATCTTTTAGTCTGAAACCTGAGTTATACATTTCTAATGGCTCAAAGATATGTTCTTTACAATAATCATCGAAGTTTTGTCCTGATAAAATTTCAACAAGATATGCAATTATTGAAAATCCAATATTGGCATAATAGTATTCCTCTCCAGGTTTCGCCATTGACCATGTTGTTGAACTATATGCACTACCACCAGGTACAAGATATTCCTCTAACCAGGGATATGGAAAACCTTCGACATCAGGATCACCTGGCAAATATGATAATGCAATCCAGTAGATATTGTCATCTGCAAGGCTAGATCTATGGGACAATATCATTTTTATTGTGATTGGTTCACCAGGATGATTGGGATTTCTTAGATTAAATGGAAGATAATCATTAACATCATCATCAAGATCAAAAAGACCTTTTTCATATAGTTGCATTAATGCTGTTGCAGTAACAGTTTTGGATACAGATGCTTGCAGATAGAGTATATTTTCATTAGTTGGTTTTTTATATTCCAAATCATAATAGCCATATCCCTTAGACCAAATAACCTCGTCATCATGTATAATACAAGTGGCAATAGATGGTCTATGACTTATTTTCATTAATATATCAATATATAAATTAAAAAAATGATTAAATATATCATCCATATTTTTTTCTGGAAATATTTGTTTTTTATTATTAACTTTTAATCCAAATGAGACAGGACTTAATGCTATTCCAATAAAAAGACCTAAAATAATTAATGTCAATGCATATTTATTCATTTTTACTCCTTCAATATTATTATAAATATGTTTTTATTTATAAAATTTGTTATAATTCTACACTTAATTTATTTTATCCTACCGGTACAATAAAC
The DNA here is from genome assembly GCA_964628575.1 of uncultured Thermoplasmatales archaeon. Taxonomy (GTDB): domain Archaea; phylum Thermoplasmatota; class E2; order DHVEG-1; family DHVEG-1; genus CAZVNH01. The sequence goes on from CAZVNH010000016.1 coordinate 16,467, forward strand.
ATTGGATCGGAATTATCTTCATCTAGCTTTAATACCGAGCATACTGCATTTTTATCATTAATCGATACAATATTTCCTGATAACCCTCTTGATGTTGCCTGTAAAAGTATGTTATAAGCAGCGGCTCCTGCCTCATAATACCATATCCAACGTAGGCTTTCGTCTGATAAATCATCCCATTGATTAGTTGCTTGAATATCACAGACAATAATTATACTCAAAGGTGCATCAGATACAAAAGACTCTGATGCTTGTGCAATATCGTTTCTTTTATCACCTAAGGATTTTAATAAAAGAAGGGAAACAACAGGTAAACCTAAGGTATCTATATTGTAAAGACCATAGATATATTGATACACACCAGTGTTTCTAACAGCATATATACGAAATGGATAGTAACCATGTGCACTTGGAACTGTATGATGTCGTTTTACTGGATTTCCTGATTCACTTTTGTCAAGATAATATGAGTAGCCATAGGATGACCAAATAAGATGGCTTAAATCAGCTCGATTTATTCTATCACTGTTCCATGTAGTTACCTCTTTTCTATTTTCAAGTGCCTCTGTTAATCCAACATTTGAAAACTTGATTCTAGGTAATAATGAAAAATACATTGGCATATATAAAAAATTATAATCATGTCTTGGATGACCAAGTGGCATAATTGCCATTCCATGATGATTAGAAGGCAGGCCAATTGGATTAATAGCAGGAGGAATCTCTGCTGTAACAACAGTTCCTAAACCAATTCCATAAGCAGCAAAATATATGTTTTGACCAACTGCACCTATCTCAGCACTCCCAATATTAGCATCAGCTTTATC
>CAZVNH010000017.1:0-17204 GCA_964628575.1 uncultured Thermoplasmatales archaeon
GGACAAATCATCTAATTCGTAATCTCGTATTGATTTTTGTCGTCCATCCTTGATATTTTGTTCAATGACTCTGACTGAGATTGATGGATTATATTTTTCAAAACATCCTGTTCCTAAGTGGAGTACTTGTGATGGATATCCTTCTTCTCTATAAGGAATAATTTCTTCTTTTATTATCTTTTCATACCATTGCTGATGGGTACAAACATTTTTATGAAAAGAAATCATCAATGTGTTATATTCTTCTTCTTTGAAAAAAAATGCTGCAAAGATAGGGTCATCATATTCGATAAAATGTTTTGTTTTTTCGTCTCTTAAAAAATTATGCCTTGAAATAACCATTAATGGTAATTCTTTGAATAACCACGGAAATGGATATCGAGGTTTGTTTATTATCTTATGTTCAAGTAGTTGATTTATTCTGTCTTTAATGGTATTCCGATGTTTACCAAGATTTTTTGAGAGTTCACTGATATTAATTTCTACTCCTTCTCCTGTAACAATATACTTTAGTAGTTTTAGATTTAATTCATTATTTAGCAAATCTGTCATTAGATATGATATACAATGTTGATTTTTATACTTTTTTACTATTAATATTATCATTCTTTACAATATATTTTAAAAATATGTTATCAATTATTAATAATTATTCTTACTAAAATAGTAATAGTTATACATAAATCATTAAAATAATTAGCATTATTAACATAATTTTTATATTTATATATACATAAGGTTTATTAATTATAGTATTGTATAGATTATATTAGTAATGATATAAAATATATAAAAAAATGTTATTATCATTCATTAGTAGGATAAAAAATGAGCTTCGAACAGAAAATAAAACCAAATGAGGTTAAAAAATGAAGATAAGTGCAAAAGAAATATTGAAAGATAATGATATAAAAAATAAACTCAAAGAATGTTTTAAAAAATGTGCTGGTGGTAGACAGCAATTAAGGGAATGTGTTATAAATTCGATGAATGCAGGTTTATCAAAAGGAGAGATTTTAGCAATAATCAACGAGATGGGTACTGGAGGAGTTCAGGATGAATCATCTCTATGTTATATAGTTGCGATAGGTCAAGCAATGCGATATGAAGAAAAACACCCAGAGAGCAAAACTGTCAAAATTAATGAAAAAGAAAGAAACGAAATAAAAAGTACACTTCAAAGATGCTTAAAAAAATGTGGTTCAGCGAGAAAACAACTGAGAAAATGTGTTGTTAATGCCTTAAATGCTGGTTTATCCAAAATAGAAATCTTGGCTTTTGCAGATGAGATAGTTGGTGGAGTAGGGAAAGATGATGTATCTTTGTGTGGTATAATAGCTGTTGATCAAGTTCTTAGTTATGAAGAAAGTGTAAGAGCTAAACCAATAGATGTTATTAAGGAACGGGAATTAGAACGAGGAGATGCTTGAATCCCTTTTATCCTATTTTTAATATTGGATGAGGTGACAAATAAATCCAGTAGGTTACTAGGGGTACTAAATGAAATAAAAAATGAAAAATAAACGATATCTTCTAATAATTAAAGGAAAACAAAACATAATTTGCTAAGAGGAATCTGTTTCTAAATATGTTTTTATTTTTAAACCTAATTATGTTAGACTAAAGTTGAAATGTCATATATATAAAAAAGAAATAAGAAATAAATTTAAAGACTCATTTAGAATGTTATTTTTTAAAATGATTTAGATTATATAATATTTTTAAAATCAACTAAAATTATAATATGTTACTAATATGAACGAACATATAAAAGAATTAATTGGAGATATTTCTAACAATACAACATAAATGATTATTGGTTAAAAAACAAAAATTATTGAAAAAATAACTAACTATTTATAATTATTATGGTTTTACTAAATTTGGTTTTATTATGAAAGTTGAATTGGAAGATGTAAGATGTATAACAGATACGGCGTTGACAATCAAAGGGTCGAGAAGAAGGGTAACAGTTCCTTCTGAGGTAGTTGAAATACTTAAACTAAAAAATGGTGACAAGTTTCGATGGATAGTTTTCAACAATGGAAATATACAGATTCATAAGGTAAAAAAATAAAACAAATATCTCCACATCATATAAATACGAAAATTTTAATTTTTATTGATAGTATCATGCCCGCATCGGGATTCGATCGCATAAATGACACCATATTTTGGAGTTTTACATCTGTTGGATAATAATTATTTTTAATTTCTTCGAATCACTTAATAATAGATGGTATTGGGTAAGGAATGGAGTTCCTTCTGATAAAAAGATGAAATTGACAAGGTTTAGGTCGTAACCTATATCTCAATACTGTTCTGAGAACCGGGTTCTAAGACGAGTTTACATGGGAAAAATTGTCTTTAATGGTTAAAATCTAGAGAGACACGCAAGCTCTCTTTTTTATTTCTTTTTTGTAGGTTTTATCGCAACCACTGTGCTCTTATTTACAATTTCTAAACCATCAGATGATTCTATAATGATAAACTCTCTTTTATGATCAAAATCCTTCAAAAATCCAAATATTACACTTGGTTTCTTCTTACCTAGTTCAGTTATTATAATATTACAATACTGACCTTTCAGTTTATCAATAGTATTTTCAGTCAAAATAATCATTCCCTTATTAAATTAATTCTTTTTGAAATAATATAAAATGTCTACCGGGTTTGTAATAATCCTTAACAGCCCTATTTCCTATGACTTCGATTATTTCCCCTTCTTTTAAACTTACATTCAGGTAACCATTTTTTTCGAATAATTTTTGAGACGGAATATTTTCCGGATCAACTGTTAACTCAATATTTCTACAACCATGTTCTTTTGCAGTTTTATTTATCTTTACTAATAGTTATTTTCCAATTTCTTTTTCTCGATATTTTGAAAAAACACCTATCTGTCAAATAAAAAACTTGTTTTTATCAACTTGCGATTTAAAACCCATTATAAAACCAACAATTCCATTATTAAATCCTGCAATAAAACAACTATTACTAAAACATCGGAGTATTATCTTATAAAGATGTTCAGAATAATTCTCCAATGGTTCACAATCAGACACAAAGTTATAAACATCTAAGAAATCTTCTTCTTTTGCATTTTTATTATCTCTTCTTGTAAATATCTCGTATGAATTTTTTCTGTTGTATCATCCATAATATATATCACCTTAATTTTTTATTGTATTGTCTTGGTATCTAATACTCCCTCAAGAGATCTTATTTTATTCGAGATAAAAACTCCAAGTTTCTCCTTATTTTCAGTTTTTATTTTAACAATTAAGTCATATTCTCTAAACAAAGGTCTTAATTCAATTATTTTAGATTCATTTGATAGTTGATTGTATATCTGATATTCATTTTCTGGATTAGTATTTATTAATACATAAGTAACTACGATTTTTTATCCCCTCAATTTCTCTACAAGACTTACAAACATATATATCTTTCGATGAATTTTAGTTTAAAGGTAATCTTGCAATTTTATCATGTGCTCCACATTTTGGACATTCAAATAATATTCGATTCTTGTACAAATCTCCTGCTTTAATCATATAATTATTATCTTTTTCATATCTTACATAAGTCCCTTTTTTTACATTTTCTATCCAATCTGTCTCACAGTTTCTACACAATAGCCTAACTTCATATGTTTCATTTTTTTCCTCATCCTTTTTCATATTATACACCAATAAAATAACAATTTTATATATAATTTTTTAATTTAAATTAAAGAATCAATAATATTTGGTAACATTTTTCTTTTGATTAAAAATCTTATTTGACTTTTTCTGTATCTATATATTATATCAGCTTTTTCATCCTGAACATCCCAAGGACTGATGATAATTAAATCTCCTATCTTAATTCTTCCTATTTTTCTTTTCATTCTACCAGGGATTCGTGCCATTCTTGATTTTCCATCTGAACTTTTTACATCCATTCTTGCTCCTTTGAAGATTCTGTTTACTATTGCAAACATCTCATGTTCATCTTTTTCAGGTATGGGAATTCGAAGTTTTTCATGTCCATATTGATATTTCATATTATCATCTAAATCCACTTTTTTTCACTACCTGTATACTTATATAACTTTCGGATTTTAATATTAAAATAAAAATATAATTATAAATATAGAGAATTTATGCCACGAATTACCATATTTATACCAATAGCACCTATGAAAAAACCATTTAATCTTAACAAAATTTCCATGTTTTTATCAAAAGCAACCCTAAACTTCTTTTTCTTTATTTGATCCCGTAGGTATTTTAAAAACAATATTGAAAAGAAATTAATTGAAAGAATTAAAATCAGTAATAAAGTACCTATCGTAGGAGAAAATTTATTTCCCATTAGAATTGTTAAAGAAATTGTAGCAGCTCCTACTAGAAATGGAAGGGCTATTTCAGATGCTAGTTCATCTAAATCACTTCTAAGTTGAAAAACACCTTTCTTTCCTTTGATAATAAAAAGATAGGCTATTGAAAAAATAATTATTCCTCCAAAAATACGGAATGCTTCGAAATTAATACTGAGAACCTGTTTAAAGATAAAATCTCCAGAGACCAGAAATATAAAAAAAATTATAAAAGAAATTATTGTTGCTTTTACAAGAACTTTGATAAAATCACGATGTGATAGTTCCTGCATAACAGGTTTTAGATAAATAAATAATGCAAACGGGCTTAACAATACTAGAAATTCTATTATAGTTTGAATCATACGTGCACAAGTCTACTTAAAAATATATAAAATTTTTGGAAGAAAAACGTTATATATGAAATCTGACAGAAAAATTTATTATAAAAATAGTTTTAAATTGATAAGTAGGATTGTTTGTGCAGTCAAAAAAAGTAAAAAATTACGTAAAAAGAATTGAACGAACAAGTATTATACCACCATTTTATCAGAGAAGGAGATTCGAAATTTATTGCAAAAAAAAGCAAAAATGGCAATTAGAAAAATATAGGGGAAAAGAGTCAATTGATATAGAATTAACCGTAAACTTCAGATATGTATAGAACATTAACTATTAAAATTATGGCGAAAATAGATTTAAAGACTTTTGAGAAAAAGATTAAACTTAAACCTTTGAAAAAGAATGATTTTGATGATGTAGTTAATCTTCAGAAACAATGTTTTCCAGGTATGAAACCATGGAAAAAAGAACAATATAATAGTTTAATCGATATTTTTCCTGAAGGACAAATATGTATAATATATAATAAAAAAATTATTGCGTCCTCATGTAGCTTGATTCTCAACATGGATGAATATGATGAAACACAAAGCTGGCGGGACATGACAGATAAAGGATACATAACTAATCATGATCCAACTGGACATACTTTTTATGGCATCGAGATTATGGTTGATCCAGAATTCCGTGGTATGAAACTTGCAAGAAGATTATATAATAAACGCAAACAATTTGCTAAAAAAAGGAATCTTAAACGAATTGTTATCGCGGGTCGCATTCCAGGATATTATAAATATGCAGATAAAATGAGTGCGAGAAATTACGTACAAAAAGTCATAAACAAAGTGATATATGACCCTGTTTTAACTGCACAAATTGCTAATGATTTTGTTTTAAAACGATTAATCCCTAATTATTTACCACATGATAAAGAATCTAAAGGTTATGCAACACTTTTAGAATGGGCTAACCTTGATTATAAACCTGATACCACAAAAGCCATTTCAACTGGTGAATCTGTTCGTGTATGTGTATTACAATATAGAATGAGAGCAGTAAAAGATTTTGAAGATTTTGCTAATCATTGTGAATATTTTGTAGATGTTGCCTCTGAATATGATTGTGATTTTATTGTCTTTCCAGAGATATTTACAACTCAGTTACTATCTTTTATGAAACCTTCCCGTCCCGCTGTTGCAATGCGGAAGTTATCAGAGTTTACACCAAAATATTTGAAGCTTTTTACTAATCTTGCGGTAAAATTTAATATAAACATTATTGGCGGTTCTCATTTTGCAATTGAAAATGATGACTTATATAATATCTCATATTTGTTTCGTAGAAATGGAACCATAGAAAAACAATATAAGATTCATATTACCCCTAGTGAAAAAAGATGGTGGGGTGTAAAACCAGGTAGTAAGGTTCAAGTTTTTAATACTGATAAAGGGAAAATTGCTATCTTAATATGTTATGACATAGAATTTCCAGAACTTGCACGTATTGCAGTTCAAAAAGGAGCAAACATCATTTTTGTTCCATTTAATACAGATGAACGTCGCGCATATCTTAGAATCCGTTATTGTGCACAAGCTAGATGTGTAGAAAACCAAATCTATGTTGCAATTTCTGGTTGTGTTGGAAATCTCCCAAGGGTAAAAAACCTAGACATAAACTATGCTCAATCTGCAATCTTTACCCCTTCAGATATTCCTTTTCATCGAGATGGTATTGCTGCAGAATGTTCTCCTAATATTGAAACTTTAATATTTCAAGATCTTGATCTTAATCTTATAAAAAAACATAGAGAATTTGGAAATGTACTCACATTGAAAGATAGACGTAGAGATTTGTATAAAATCAAGTATACGGAGGATAATCTAGATAGTGAAGTTTAAGGATTATTTAACTGGTGCTAATAACTATTTATTTTTTAGAGCTCTTTATAAGGTAATGCTTTTAATCTTGGGATTCGAGCGCATAAATGACGTCACATTTATGTATTTTATATCTATTGATTATTACTACTAATTTGAATTCTTCGAATTGCATGATAATTGATCGACGATCCAGGAGAAGTGCATTCGACTTAAGTTTAGGTCAATTTACTACTAAAAAACAGATTAAAAAAATCTGAAAATCATCTTTAAAAAAACTTATTAAAAAAGTTAAAAACCTATTTGTATAGTATTATATCAAAATTTGACTAATAATTCCTTAAATATTGTTTTTCTTTATTTTTAAATCCTCTGAAGAAAGGTACTTTATTAAATTTCGGAAAATTAGCTTCTTTTATAATAAGCTTTTCATCACTCTGAACTCTTCGAAAATTATCATGATCTCGACCTGTAAGCAATGTTACTGCCTCTCCATTTTCCCCTGCTCTTGCCGTACGACCTATTCTATGAATATATTCTTTAGATGTTTTAGGCACATCATAGTTGTATACATGTGAAACTTCTTTTATATCAAGACCTCTTGCTGCTACATCAGTTGCGACAAGCACATCTGTTTTTTGCCTTTTTAAATTATCAAGTGATTTCAATCTTTTGTTTTGATTCATTCCACCATGTATCTCTGAAGCTTTTATACCTTGTCGTCGCAGATTTTTTGCTACAATATCTGTTTCTTTTCTTGTTGCACAAAACACAATTGCAAGACCTGATGTTGAATTTTTAAGTAAATGGACTAGAAGAGAAAACTTGTCATACTGATTATATATATCATAATATTTTTGATTTAATTTATTTGTATCTACAAATGGTTTGGTTCTAAACATTAATGGGTTTTTTAGATGTTTTCTTGCTATCTTGTAAACATCTTCTGAAATAGTTGCACTAAACATCAGAGTTTGCCTATCTCTTGGAAGATTAAATATAATTTTTTCAACATCTTCAATAAAACCCATCTCAAGCATTTTATCAGTTTCATCAAGAACCAAGAATCTTATATTTGTTAAATCTATAGTTTTTCTACTTATATGGTCTAATAATCTTCCTGGAGTGGCAATGATGATATTTGATTTAGTTATATTTTTTATTTGAGGCATGATGTTTACTCCACCATATATATCAACTGCTTTAATACCAAGATTTTTCCCAAAATCTTTAAAAACATTTGTTACCTGAATACACAGTTCTCTTGTTGGAGTTAAAATAAGCACTTGTAGTCCTTTATCTGGCTTAATCATATCCAAAATAGGAAGACAAAAGGCAAGGGTCTTACCAGATCCTGTTTCTGCTTGACCTACAACATCTTTGTCTTTTAATATTTCAGGTATACATTTTTCTTGAATTAAAGTCAGATCCTTAAATCCAAATTCGTCTATTATACTTAGTAATTTTTTATTTATATTTAGTTTTTCAAAATTCATAATTTTTCCTCTTTTAACTTTATAAGAATTCTTTAAAATTTGCTTTATTTTGTTATTTCTTTTATTTTTATTGCTTTTATTCCATTAGTTGTTTTTTCTATAAGATATTCTACAGGATCACCTGCATGTAATAATGTTAAAAATGGTAGGTCTTTTTCATAGACCATAATATTTTTACCATCTTGTCCCTCAATTAATCCACATTTCTTTCTATCACTGTACCAATTAACAATTCCTTTCATTTAATTTCACCTAAATTTTATTTTTTAACAAAAAATAAACATCAAAATGCGTATCTACAATTTTCACAATTGTTTTGACTATTAGAATTCACTTTACTACTAAATTTAGAACAAGCCTCATGTTCAAATACTGGTCGGTTTAATATTTTGCATCTAATCACCTTATTTTGTTTTTTAATGTTATTGTTACGTCTTCTTCTATTATTATTTTGACTCATATCTAACACTCTTTATTTCTATAATTCTTTCTATATTTTCTGAAAAAAATAAAAAAAATAAAGCCATCATTATCTTCTAAGATGGAATCCGAGTTTCTATTTCCTTCTTATTTTCCTATACAGTTTATATTACTTAAATAGTTTTGCATATATCTATTTTCTTCTTTCTCTTATGTTAAAATATTAATATCTAGTTTTTTTGCGAGTTCTTTGTATCTATTACGAATAGTAACTTCTGTGACACCTGCTACATCTGCAAGTTCCCTTTGTGTTATGCGTTCTCCGCATAGAACTGATGCAATATACATAGCAGCTGCAGCCATTCCTGTAGGTCCTCTACCGCTAGTAAGTTCTTCATTTAATGCTTTTTTTAATACTTCTATTGTCTTTATTTGAACATCATTACTAAGATTTAACTGACCGCAGAATCTTGAAATATAATCTTGGGGTGTAGTAGGTAGTAATTTTAAATTTAATTGACTTGAAATTTTTCTATAATTCCTTCCAACTTCTTTCTTTTTGATTTGTGATACTCTACTGATTTCTTCAAGAGTTCTTGGTACATTACATTGTCTACAAGCAGCATATAATACTGCAGCAGTAATACCTTCAATAGTTCTACCACGGGTTAACTTCTTTCTTGCGGCTTTTCTATATATCATAGCAGCAGTTTCTCTAATATTTCTTGGAAGAGATAACATCGATGACATCCGATCTAAAGAAGAAAGAGCAAGTGAAAGATTTTTTTCAGTACCATCACTGATTCTTGTTCTAATATGCCATTTTCTTAACCTATAAAGCTGAGCTCTGTTTCTTGGTGGAATAGAATGTCCATAGGCATCTCTATTCTGCCAACTAATTGTAGTAGAAAGACCTTTATCATGAATCGTATAAGTCATTGGAGAACCAGTTCGAGTTTTTTTCTCACGTTGTTCACTATCAAACGCTCGCCATTCAGGTCCATGATCAATTAGATCTGCATCAATTACAAGTCCACATTTTTCACAGACTATTTCTGCTCTGGAGTAATCTTTTGTTAAATGTGTGTTACCACATTTTGGACATTTTGATGTTTCTTCAATTTTATTTTGTTTCTGCATCTTATTTCTCAATTGGATCAAACCTAATATTTAATTAAAAAATTAAGAAGAAGATAGATATGGAAATTTGATAATTAATTAAGAAATTTACAGTTTTTTTAGGTTTTTTGCTTTGGATCCTTTTTCTGATTTTTCAATTTCATACTCAACTGGATCATCATCATTAAGATTTACATCTGTTGGTACATCAGCATGATGTATAAATATGTCTTTTCCATCTTCACTTACAATAAATCCATATCCCTTTCTAGGATTATACCATTTTATTTTCCCTTTCATTTTCTTTCACCTCCTCAGCTATTTTATACTGAGTTTTAAAAAGAAAAAAATAAAAATTCAAAAAAATCGAATAAACGAAAAATGTGAAGTTTTTATCTTTACTTTTTTTATTATATAGATACTGATTAGCTATATAAATAGATTTCTAATACTACTTAGAGGCACTTTACATAAATTAATTATACTACCAAAAGATATATTCATTGGATCTGGAGGCAAATAATGCAATAATTAAAACAGGATTTTATCGGAATTTACTATTCCATAGATAATATTCATTAACATTTATACCTCTATTTTCCAGATCTTTTAAAATTCCTTTTTATTCTTTCTATTTCAGTATTTAAGAGAAATATGCAATTAGTACCAGCGGTTTTTCTTACCACCTTTTTGAATTAAGATCTCACCACATTTAGGGCAGTTCACATTTGATCCACCTCGATGTACCACACTATCTTTAGATCCTTTAGTAGAAAAAGGCAATTTCCAACCACATTTCCTACATCTAATGTTGATCATTTAAAATTCTCCATTTAAATATTATGCTATGGCCATAGTTTTATTGCCATGATTGATAGCATGTTTAAGTAACATATTCAATAACTTAATTCAATGATTATAAATTTCTCATCATATTCAATTTCCTTATTTACATCTATAATTATATGATTTTTTTCATCACCCGGTTCTTTTGTAATTATTTTATATTGTTTTTCTAATAATCTGCTTAATCTCTCTTCTCTCATCATTTTAATTCCAAAATAATTTAAGGATGATTTTATTAGTTGTAGATATCCCATTAAATATTTGTTCCTTTAAGTATATATACTTGTGCTGTCAAAATGTCAAATTGGTTGTAGATAAGTAGTTTGAATATCATGTTAATAAATAGCCTGATTGATGATATCATGCCCGCATCGGGATTCGAACCCGAGTAGGAGCCTCCGCAGGGCTCCAGGATATCCAAACTACCTCATGCGGGCTTTATTTCAATATGTCTACTATTGCTACCTTTTCAAGAATCAAATCTTGATATTTATCTTCATTAACAGTTTCAAGTTCTATTCTATTAATTCCAAACTTTTCAAGTGTATTAATATTTCCTTCAAGAACTTTATCGTTTATATCAAGATTTAATTCATTTATTAAATAAATGATTTTATCATACTCTATTTCCTGTACACTATGATTTAAAAATAGAATAGCAATTTTTGATTTACCTTTTTTTATACCAATCTTTGGAATTGCATTTTTAAGTTGTCTTTCTCCTGCTGCATATATCATTATCTCCATTTCAAGAGAGTTTGTCGTATTTGTTTTATTTTTAAAAGCTCTTTTTGCATGATTGACTGCAGAAATTAAATGTTTTTTTCCATAAATTAAATCTGCATTGAATACTTGGATTATAATATTATTTTGTTCAGATATTTCATTAATTTTGTTAAGAAATTTATCTATATCATCAATTTTTCCTTCTGCTCCAAATATTTTTAACATAATCTTTTCCTTTTATTATTCAATTTTTGTATAATCAGATAATTCTTTTTCTTCTCCTTTTATACTTTCTCCAATTTGGTTTTTTATATTTTTTGCAACACCTTCTCCAATTGTTTTAATTTGAGAAAGTCTCTTTAATGGAATTCCTCTTAGTTCATTAATTGTTTTGAATCCTTCATTATAAAGTGCTCTTGCTCTTATTCTTCCTATTCCTTTTAGTGATACTAAATTTAATAATTCTTTTTTACAACCATATGTGACTCTGAGGTTTAGATCACTAATATCTGTTACACAGCTGTAGTTGTACATTCGTGCAAATTCACGTGCTGCATGTAGAAGCCATTTAACCATTTCAACTAGGTTATGAATATCACCTGGTCCGACATTGTATCTATTAACAATTCCATCTTCAGGTGTTTCATTTATCCAATCTTCAATTAATGATGCTGTTTTTAAATCACTTAGGAACCATTCATATTCGTCACTAGCGTTAACTGGTGGCTCTAGAAGAAATTCTTTTTTCTTCATTTCAGCTTTTTCTTCAACCCACGTATCAGCACTTCTAAGATAGAGTGATCGCACATCTGGTGTCGAGCAAACTGCATGAAGAAATGATAACGATGATGTTTCTTGATTACAACTTTGCTCTAATGCTTTTTTTAATTGAAGAGCAGACAAGGGATCTATATAAAGGGATGAAGTACGCGTTCCAAAAAGCGTGGGCATAAACCTATCTTTATTGATTATATCAATGAAACCATTTGTTTTTAAAAAGTCAATTGCTGTATCTATTTCATCTTTTAACATATATGTTTCTGATTGATATGCATAAAATGTACTATCAATAAATTTGTAAACACCTTCTATACTATCAACAAAATTAGTAGCAATTGCCGCAAGTAGATGCATTCTTAATGCTGATTGACTTCCTAATTTTGAAAAAATCGGCTCTGTATCACCAAGAATATAGTTATTATATATTTGCTCTTTTTGACCTTCATTTTTTGCAACAGCTATTGCTTCACCGAATTTATCATATCTAGGCCTACCTGCTCGACCAGCCTGTTGTTTATATTCAAGAATTGGAATTGGATGCATACCAAAATTATAATCATATCGCCAGAGATCACGAATAATTACCCTTTGAGCTGGAATATTTACACCAGCTGCAAGAGTAGGTGTTGCAACAATGCATTTCAATACTCGTTCTTTGAAACTATTTTCAATAGTCCTTCGATGAATACTTGATAGACCTGCGTTATGGAAGGCAACACCTTTTTTCAGACAATAAAAAAGTTTTTCATCAATAGAAGTTGACTCGGAAAGTTCCTTTTTCATTTTCTGAAGATTTTTTTCAAGAATGCTTTTTTCTTTATCTGAAAGATTTTTTTCAATAATTCCTGCAAGATTATGTGCAACTGATACAGTTGATCTTCTAGTATTTACAAAAACAAGGACTTGTCCACCATTTGATACTGAATTATCAACAAGTTTTTCAACAGGTTTTTTTTCGCTACTTTCTATTATTTCATCTTTTCCATCATCATATTTAATCTTATTTTTATGAATAACTCCTTCTCTGAGTTTTACAGGCCTCCAATCAGATTGAACAAGTTTTGCATTTAGCCAAATGGATAGCTCTGTTGCATTTTTAATAGTTGCAGATAATGCAATTATTTGAGTATTAGGATTTAATGATTTAAAATGAGAAATAATTACCTCTAATGTTGGTCCGCGGGTTGGATCATGTATTAGATGAATCTCATCTATCACTAAGACTTTTACTTTATCAATCCAGCTTATCTTATGACGCAGAAGTGAATCAGCTTTTTCAGAAGTACAAACAATAATATCAAAACGGGCAAGCCGTGGATCCGAGTCATCTAGGTCACCTGTAGAGATACCAACCTTAAAACCAAGTTTTTCAAAAAGTTTTAATTCCTCATATTTCTCTCGAGCAAGAGCTTTTAAAGGAACAACATAAAGAGCTTTACCTTTTTCTTTAATTAATGTATTTACTATTGCAATATATGCAACAAGGCTTTTACCACTAGCAGTTGGAATTGAGAGAACCATATTTTCTCCCTTGAGAACATTTGGTAATGCCTCAGATTGAGGAGGATATAATTCTTCAATTTCATGATCTTTTAGAATATCTATGATTTTTTCGTCAAGTGGTAAATCTTTGACTTTCATTTGCCTCCCTTAATTAAGAAAGAGGTTATAAAAGATAATTGTTCCGTTTTAAAATAGTTAGGTTAATTTTTATATCATAGTAATTAGATAAGATTAATCGAAACGCTTGGATATGTCACAAGAAAAATTATTTGTAAATCTATTAATAAGAGATTAGGTGAATAATCGACGATTATATGTAAAAATATTTGATAATTGTTAGGATAAATTATTATATTTAAATTAACAGAAAAACTACCTATATTTTAGGAGAACTATAGAGAAAAAGAAGAGATTGTTTAGAGTTTAAAGAATCGTTGAATTAATTGATACAATATTGGATGCTGTTGTAGGAATCTTAGTAAGTATGTGTTTATTGCTCGGCTTCTAGGCATACTAACAACAAGAGGATCTGACCATTCGCTTTGTAAACCATCTGTATCCTCAGCTATAACTTTCACATTAAACGTACCATCGATCTCCCATGAGTGAGATGTACTAATTGTTGTTCCTGATGGATAAAAACCGGTCCATTCGTCAACTGTATTATCACCATTCCAATCCCATCCATACTTAACCATATCATTATCGGAATCAATCGTACTTGTTGTATATGGATACGTTTTCCCTGTTTTTCCTGATGTCTCACCAGATGGTGTATTTGGCTTATCTGGTGGGTGAAGGGAGGGTATAATGTTTAAACCAGGATCTCCATAAAGATTGAAAGAATAAAGTGTATGTATCCAAGGTGTTAAACTATATTTAGCTAAAAATAACGCTTTTCCAGCTTGAAGCTCTTGAGCTGATAATCTCATTATATATTCATAACATAATCCAGCCTCAGTACCACGAGAATTATCAAAATCACCATATGTATCACCAGTCCAAAAATAACTATTTCTACTTGATGATACAGTTCCAATACCACCATTTTTTATAAGAGAATAACCGAGATTGTTAATAGATTCAGGATGACCATTACCACAAGAACATTGAAATATCCAAGATGGATGATCATCATCAAGACTTGAACAATCGTTGCTACAAAATAATGTTCCATCATAATAAACATATGCATGAGTATCATGGCCATGAGCCCACCAGCATACAATACCAAAATCATTAGGTGTAGATGGTGAAGCTACCCCTGACCATCTATCCTTCAAACATTCTTGAGAAGTAGGTTCAGCTGGATCATTTTCATTACCTCTTAATTCCTCATCGCTATTCCATAATGAATCATAAGCAGGATTAACTGATCCTTGTTGATACATAGTCCAATCCAAATACCCATTTGGATTAAGATAATCATCAATCATCTGTTCTGATAGTGCAGCTCCATCATACCAATCATTTTGGAAACCCATTGATAGAAGCACATTTTTCCGCCAACTGACATCACTGCTTTCAGTATCATAATCTATAATTTTTTGCAAAATCTTGTCTAAATCGTTATAATTTGTAGAGTATACAGGAATTCTTCCTACATAAACTTCTGGAAATAGATCAACATCATCATATTCGCCATATTCCCACCATTCTCCAAAAATTAGATCCCCATCAGCATCCCAATTCCCAGTTAAATCAGCATAAAAATAATCAGTTGGATAACCGCCTTCTACTCCATCTATTGGATTTGGATAACATGTTTTCATAGGAATATCTCCGATAATATTATCCCAAACAGGATCTTCAGGATTAGGATTACCAATAAGAAGAACATATTCAATTTCTTTAGATAAATAATTATTAATCAACCATTTTCTTATTTTTTCAGCTGTTCCATCTGGGGGCTGACCAGTTAATCCACTATATTCATCTTCTGTAATAACATAAACGTCGTGTCCTAGATTCTGTTTATAAGTAACAAAATCATCCAGTTTATTAGACCCACTTTCAATTGCATTTGTAGTAATTATTGCATACCCTTTGTCATATTGAGATAATGATTTATATGAATCATCAACACAATACCAATTTTTTCCTTCATCATAATTAAAGAAAATTTGAGATGCAACATCATCCATAACATTATCTTCAACAAATTTTACAGGGAGACCTTCATTAGATCTATTATAAGATATTTTTATTGTAATGTTCTCAGTCAATAGAAGTTCATGAGAGATAGGGTTATATTGAAAAGGAAAAAAATCTACTTGAACAAATTTCCATTTCCTCATTTGTTGTTTAGCAATAAGGTTTATACATTTTTCAGGAAAAAAAACATCGTTACCATATACCCTCATATTCTTACCATTAACAATATCCTTTCCTTCCTCAAATATAGTTATTACTTGTTCTTCATCCCAAGTGCATATAGGTTCTGCAGGTTTTATATCAATAATTCCAGTAAAAGTGGTTATCTTGGATGTAATGATATCAATATTGATGGTTGACCAATCTATATCAGGATGAACTAATATATTAAATATTTTATGTGGTAGAATTGGATCTCCTGGTGAACTAGTAGAGGTAAAATCTTCAATATTTGGTAAATATATACCGTTATCATCTTTAGAAATTTTATATGATTTTATCCCAAGCACTATTATTATACTATCTTCACTTTTTACTTTTTTATTATAATTAACACTTTCTACTACTGGTAAAATAGCAATTGTTATCAATAGCGACATTATCAAAATAATTATTAATTTTTTTTTCATCATATTTTCTTTTCCTCCCTTAAATGTTTGTATCTTTTATTTATTTTTTAAATTTTTGGTTAAAAAATAGTTTATAAAGCATAAATATTCATATGAGAATTAAACAGTTTAAATGTTACATAACAATAAAACTATTGCTTCAATTTAAAAAATATTCAAATGGGTCTAGTATTGTGGAGGTAAGGAAAGGAAAATATAAGATATTAATCTTAGAATTCGTTTTCTTACTGATACTAGACCCTATATATTATTTATAATGCTTGTTTATATAAATATGTTTTCAATAATTTATTTATATATAAAATATCCTGATTTCATCTAAATAATAAATAAAAAAATTATTTTTTTATTACATTTAATCCATTAAATTTTTTACTTTTTATTATATTTATCAAAGAATTTCTTAGTTTTGGGAAAAAATACTTTAAACAACCTTAAGAATTCTAGTATGAAAAAGTGATATTAATCAACCGAATCAAATTATATCACACATTTAGGTTTGTTGTAGAAAATCCTTATATAACATTTTTTTAGGACAACCTTATAAAAGAAAAGGCTTATTAAGGTTTAGAAAAATCATGAGTTGATATTTATGGGCCGAAGACAAACAATGATGGAAAAATACAAGCAACAGATGAAAGCATATAGAAAAAAGAGAATGCAACAGGATAACACTCCTTTTTTACCACCAAGTGGAACTGTATATGTAATGGATTCACTTGATCCAACTAAAAAATTTAAAGCAGAGGTTGTAAAAACGAGAACAAAACAACACAGGGATATTATCGATAGTCTTGCATGTCCTGAATGTGGAAATCCAATGGAATGGGATTCTAAATGGGAAGCATTTATTTGCATGAAACATGGAAAAAAAGCGATATATGAGATGGTAGAAGGGGAATAACAAATTTTTTTTAATATTATTTAAGTATTAGTTCTTGTATTAATG
>CAZVNH010000018.1:0-1726 GCA_964628575.1 uncultured Thermoplasmatales archaeon
ATTAAACATAGCTCTTTATCAATAGAAAAATGTCCATAATAAATACCAGGACATACAGTAATTATTACGCCATCACATGACCAATCAATAGCTTCTTTTATACTTGTAAAGTCTTTATCTCCATCATCATCAACGTTTATTACTTTATTTGAATTAACTGTAAAAACATTGAAAATTATATTATTATTTGCAACAGTAGTACTTGTTTCTCCAGTAACTGGTTCAACATTAAATGATATTTCATACCATTTACTATTCAATGGTTTCCAAGAGAATTGAATATTTTTGTTTTCACCAGGAAGAAGATTTAAAAACTCTGTATCTGATAATTGAGAATCAATTTTCATTTTTAAAACAATATCATTAACTATAGTCTTTCCAAGGTTTTTAATGGTAATATCAAAATGAGTATATTCATCTGTTTTATATGGAGGATCAGGTAAAATACATTCAATACTAATATCTGGTCCAACAATAATCCTGCCTGTTCTATAGTTATTAGATACATATGTTTCACTATTTTGTTTTTTAACTTCAACTTTTATATCATAAACACCTAATTCAGATGTTGACCAGGTAAAAGAAACAGTATATTCATCTAAAACATTTAAAGAATTAATAGCAAAGCTATCTACTTGTTGATTGTTTACATAAAAATCTACATTTATATCATTCTCAACTTTTTTTCCATAGTTTGCAATTGTTACAGAAATATTTGCACTTTCTTCAAGTGCTAAATAAGAATCATAGTTAATATCTGTTACTTCAATATCATGTTTGTAACTTGAAGGTTTTTTTATAGATAGTTCAGGATCTCCAAATAAAGTATTAGAATAAATACAGTATCTCATTAATTGTTCATCATTAATTCTAAAAATATTATCTTCTTTTGAATCAGCATGTGCTTTTCCAAGGTTTGTTTTATCTTCTTTATATAAAGCATCAAAAAATTCTCTGTCTAATCGTTGTGATGGTCCATCTGAACCATCACCATAAAACCATCCGCTTCTTGTATTTGCAATAATAGCAAATGAACCATTTTCATATGTAATTAATTTTTCAGCGATACAATCTTCTGTATCAAAACCTCCAGGATTACATCCCTGTGTATATAGAAAGAAATAATTTTTATTTGTAAGAAGATCAATGTCATTATTATTCATCTTCATTACATATTGAAAATTTGAGTGTCCAGCATGATTGATAATATGAATGCCCTGATTTATTATATTGATAATTTCAGATTTAGGCCAATTCCCTCCAGGCCAGTTTTTATCATATAATTTATCAATATTATAAATATCTGAAGGAATACCATTAGTTATCTGGCTATCTTTTATACACCTACCTACTACCTCATCTTTGTAGTTACCACCATAAACATCTCCACCTAAGAATTCTCCTGCTAGTAAAACATCGTTTAAATATGGATTTTGAGTTTTTTCATAAGATAAGGTTTTTTTCACAAAATTTTCAACATCTTTCCATGAATCCACAGGAGCACGCCCAATATAGACCTCTGCAACTAGATCAACTTCACCGCCATTATCACCATCATCATATTCACCCCAGATACAATTCTCATTATTATTAAAAGTTCCATCTAAACAAGAATAATATAAATCTGAAGGAATTATTTCTATTCCATAATCAAAAATATCAATCCATTTAGTATAAAGATCTCTAGGAGGAATAATTTCATTAGTTCCAGCTAACAAGATATAAT
>CAZVNH010000018.1:1736-16421 GCA_964628575.1 uncultured Thermoplasmatales archaeon
CTTGAATATTTTGGATTACTTACAATTTCTTCAACTGTAACAATTTTTGAAGATACACCTTTTGAATTTTTAAAATCAATTAAATCTTGAAAATTATATTTTCCAACAGCTGATTTAAGATACTCATTAGTAATTATTACATAATCATAATTAGCAGATGTTTCTAATTTTGTTACACCTTTATTGGTTTTTTTTAATTGATTTGTATAGGTTTTTGTTAATTCTGGATTATCAACCAATGATTTTACCAAATCAAAGTCATTTGAAGTATATCTAAAAAGTGGATTAATGTTGTTACATTCTTCTAACTTTACAGTTAAAATCATATCTTCATAATAAGACAGCTCTTCAGAATCATAGTTATAAAAAACCGGATATAAATTCAAATATAGTATTGAATAACCTCTAAAGTTTTGTACACCAATATAATCATATTTACTATCTGGAAAACTACCTGAACATTCTTTATAATTATCAAGGTTATTATCAATTTTTATCTCATTATTAAACGCTATTGTATTTTTTCCTGTTTCAATATTTGGATATTTACCAATTTTAACCGATTCTGAAGTTAAAACCTCAATATTTTTAATTTTTTTATTCTGAGGTAATAATATAGAAACAGGTTTTACAGGTAAACAAGGCTTACCTATATTATTAATATCAGAAGCTTCTGCCAATTCGATTCTTGTATATTCATTATCATTATTTTTGATAGTCTTTATAATTGGATATTTAAAATCTAAATTAAATGTTATTTTATTTCCATCATAATAAATATTGTTCTCAAAATCATTTAAATCCTGTTTTATAGTTAGTTTAGTTCCTTCAGTAAAAGGAGTCAATGATAAAAATAGAAGTAATAAACATACAAAATAAATTATTTCTTTTTTTATATTTTTTGTCATTTTCTTACCACTTTAAATTATCTTTAATAATTATTATATTTATATTAATATATAAATTTTATAGTATATTTTTCGTTATTTATCGATATTACTACAATTTTTTAATATTTTATTTTTTCAATTTTCCTATTTACAAAAAATCTAATATTAGTAAAAACTAGATGATAATAATCAAGATTATCAAAATTTAAAAATTCATCTTAATAAAACTATTCGAAAATTTTTATAAATAGATTAACATTGATAAATAAAGATTTTGAATGGGGGTATTAAAATAAAAAGAACTAATTTGAAAAAAATTTTTATTATCGGAGCTATAACTCTATTTTTAATTCTTGCAGTTTCTCCGGCAATACAGGCAGAAAATACAAATAATTCAATAAATGATAAAGAAAAACTTTACGAAATTGAAATAGAAGAATTTAAAGCAGATGGTACTACAGAAAAAAATATTATTCAATTAACTAACAAAGAATTAAATGAATTAAAAAACGAGCTTCTTTCAACAAGATCTGTTGATGATCAGCTGTTAATATTAAAAAAATATAATCTTATACCAGAGGATAAATCAATAAACGATTTAGAGAATGGTATGAGAGAAAAGGCATTCAATCTTGGAATTGATACAAATCAAAAATCAACGATATTTAGATTCAGACAACCTATATTATTGCAATTTTTCAAGAAAGTTACTGCAACATATATTGGAGGGATTTCTACAAATTTTGGATTCAAATTTATAACTAATATTATCAATCGAATCCTAGATTTAAATCTACCAACATTTGACTTTGCTGATTTCACTGGAGGACTCTTTGGAGTCGTTACAACTGAGGGTTTATTGTTGAAAAATAGCCATACACTTATTACATTCCCTGGATTTTCAGGAATGATTGGTTTTGTAGGTTATAGAACTAATTTTCCTCTATTGTTACATACCTATACAGGTTATTCAGCAATAACATTTGGATTAGGTTTTGGAATGCATATAAAAAATTAATAATAAGTTAAATATCTAATAAAATCTAAATCCTATTATTTTTTATATATTTGATAGTTCAAAAAAATTCCATGAAGAGCGTAATTCTTTTAATATTTCAGAAGAAATATTAGAAGTTAAAAAAATATTTTCATAGGTATAACAATTTTCAACATCCAATCCTTTAAATCTTGATATTTTATTATAATACGTTTTAGAAGATTCAGATTTATTATATCCATCAACAATATCATTAAATTTTAAAAGACTTAATTTTGTTTCAGAATTCATATTTAATAATACATTAATATTATTAGTTAAATTCTCTCTGAAAAAATCTATCTTATCCATAAAAGTATCATTATTTTTATTTAGAAATACAATCTTTTCTAATAATGCTAAATTATTGATACTATTTTGCATATGATTTAACATTAATTCACATTCATAAATACTATATTTTATTACTCCATATGCGAGAAATGAGCCGTTTTCTTCTAAATTGATATTTTCATTTTTTGCTATATCTTTTATATTATGTAAAGTAGTATTAAATGAGTTATATAATTCGTATATTTTATCTTTTAAATTAATTAATTCGTTAACTTGAAGTTTAAAATAATCTCCACTATTATCTAATAGATAAGTAAGATTTTTATTGATATTTAGAATATTTGAGATTATATTTTGATCATAAGAATATTCTATTTTTAAATAATCACTTTTAGATGTTGTATACAAAAATGAATTTACAACCAAACGTTTACCTGCATGATCAGTGCTTATATATTTATCCCAATTTAATGGCGTAGTATCATAATCACTTACTTCAGGATGAGGGCCAATTGATACTACTTTTCCTTTACCAAAATTAGAAGAAACTACACTAGGGTATCCATCAAGTGAAGAACTATTAATAAATCTAATTAATACATCAACAGTATCCCCAGCGTAAGTAACCTTCGGATAAGATCCATAACCTCCCAGTATATAGTTTCCAAGATTTGTTGTAACTGGATGACTTTCATTGGCTATAACCTGCTCTAAAATACTTACAAATTCTCCGTTACCTGTTTGTGTATCTTGAAGAGCTAAAAAACCATAATTATCTAATTCAGGATTCAAAGCTTTCCTTTTTTGATAGATAGGAAAAATACCTGCAGATGCCATATATTGAGCATAACAAGAACCAACATATCCACCACCATTTCTGATAAAAGCACGAATTTCGTTAGTCCTTTTTGATAACATATCTAAAATAATTTCCATAACAGCATAATAAGAAGGTAAACATAAGTCATAACCAGGAAAGATAATAAGATTATAAACAGAATTATCTATCTTATCTGAAAAAATGCTGTTGTCAAAAACATCAAAATCAAGAAAACCACATAAAAAAGCAACTTGTTGATACCAATCCTCTGTACAGGTTAAAAAATTCCTATATTCAATAATATTAACTCTATTTAAACAATAACAAGGAAGATCCTTTTGTTCAAGAATTAAAAAAACTGGTATTTGAATATCAATAATGCTTTTAATTTCACAAGTATAGTTGTAATTATAGATAATATTAGTAAGCTTATAGTCATTTTCAACATTACCAGAAAAAGGGACAATAAAACAGCCTTCTCTAAATTCCATTAGTTGACTATGATCATCATATAAATTAAAAACATTCATAGATATATTGTTAGTAATCCAATATACTGAAATATTTTCTCTTAATAAATCATTTATTAAATTCATTATATTTCGATAAACCAAATTTTCATATTCATCATCTTCATAATCAAAATCAGGAATTAAAAAACCAAAAAATTGATCACTATCTTCATTTTCAATAGAAGCATTAACATTAAAATTACAGATAGTAAGAGAAAAAACCAATAATACTGCTATCCCTCGATAATATACTTTATTATTCATGTTATAATATACAATTCTTTTTGTGGATATATAAATTTATCGTTAAATTATAATAAAATTATTTATAAAATAAAATTTAAATTTTAACAATATTAATATTTTTTATAAAAGCTATAAATGAGAAAAATAATTCATATACAATATGTCTTACTTTGTTTATGTAATTGAACTTGATAAAGGAGTTTTACAATCTAAAAAATTTATGAAGAATAATCCAGATATTAAACCTAGAAAAGCATGTTTTTATGTTGGACAATCAGCACATGAGCCAGAAATCAGATTTAGACAACATAAAGAAGGCTATAAATCAAATATCTTTGTTAAAAAATACGGAATAGGTTTAAAACCAAGGAAATATAAAAAATATAATCCTATAAAAACTCGGAAAAAAGCTGAAATTATCGAAAAAAAGCTTACTAAAAAATTAAGGAAAAAAGGATATGGCGTTTGGTCAAATTAATAATTAATTTATTAAAAATTAGTTATATTTTTATTAATTTTTAAATTTTTAATTTCATTTTTTATCTCAATAGGTTTGAGTATTTTATTTTCTGTAATAAATCCTGTAAAAAATTTAAAAGGTGTTTTTTCAAAATAATAATTAATTGGTTTGACATTTAACAATTCTGTATCAATTATCTCATTAGGGTTTTTCTCATAATCTAAACCTAGTTTGTAATTATAAGGCAAAAATTTATTAGTTGAACAAAGAGCATATATTGGTATTTTATAATAATCTGCTGTAATTGCAATCCCTTTAGTTCCAACCTTGTTAACAAGACCATTGCTTGTTATCGCATCACATCCAACAATTATAACATCAGCATTTGGTATAAAAGAGAAAACAGCTGAATCTACTATGAGTTTTACTTTAATATTGTTTTTTCCTAGAATTCTTGCTAGTTTTACACCTTCATTTTTTGGACGGGATTCAGTACAAACAACTGAAAAAATTTTTCCACTATCTTTAGCAAAAAGTAGTGCATTAAGAAGTGTTGAACTATAAGAATGTGTGATAATTATTCCACTGTTTTTTATCAATTTAATTGTTTTTTTATTAATTAATTTATCTGATTTCTCCATATATTCTAAAAATTTTTTACAATATTTTTGAACAACATTTTTAAATTCTTTATTTCTATTTTTATCTAACTCAAACATTAGATTATTTACAAGATTAAAAATAGAAGCCATATTTGATTGAGCTTTAATTAAAGAATAAGCTGTTTTATTTATTATAGTTAGAGAATCAGTTATTGTTACAAGATTATTTAGCAATAATGCTGATTTTTTAGCAAGTTCCATTGATCCACTAGTGTTATCTAACTTTATTTGCTCTATAGATTTACAAATATTTTCAGGGATTTCTTCTTTCATATTATTCTTAGATAAACCTGTTTATAGATAAAAAAATTTTTAATCTTTAAAATCAAGACTAGTAGAATTTATACAATATCTTTTACCAGTTGGATTTGGTTCATCATCAAAAACATGACCTAAATGTCCTCCACAACGGGCACAAAGAACTTCAATTCTCTTCATACCTAATGAGTAATCATTTTTAAGTTCAATATTATCCTTTGAAATACTATCCCAAAAACTCGGCCAACCAGTTCCTGAATCAAATTTTGTTTCAGATGAAAATAAAGGATTCCCACATGCTGCACAAACATAAACACCTTTTTCTTTATTATAAACATATTTTCCACTAAATGGTGGTTCTGTTCCTTTTTTTCTAAGAATACGATACTTTTCTTTATCAAGAGCTTCCTTCCATTCTTTTTCAGATCTATCTATTTTTTTAATCATATTTAATTTTCAATAATAAACCTCCAATATTATTTAGTAAGTATATTTTGATATATACTTTTGCTTATTTGATTATAAAGGATATTCTGGTTTATAATTAGCAAAAAATATATTATAATATCGGATTAGAGTTTATTGGAATGAATTTTGAATTATCAAGTGTTGCTTTTAAAAATGGAGAAAAAATTCCAGATATTTATACATGTAAAGGTAAAAATATATCTCCACCTTTGATGTGGAAAAATGTCCCTAAAGATACAAAAAGTTTTGCTCTTATTATGGAAGATTTAGATACTCCATTAGGAGTTATTACACATTGGATTATATATAATATTCCATTTAAAAATAGAGAAATACCAGAAGATATACCTCATCAATATAAATTGTCTGATAACATAATTCAAGGAAGAAATGCTATGCGAAAGATTGGTTATATGGGCCCTTGTCCTCCATGGGGAAAACATCGTTATATTTTCAAATTATTTTCATTAGATACTATTTTAGAATTTAATCCAAAAATGAATAAAAAGAAACTTATGAAAGCTATTGAAAATCATATTTTAGATCAATCTCAACTAATAGGTATATATTCCAAAAAAGATTGAATTTAACAAACTTAATAATTTTTTTGTAAATATTTTCCAACTTTTTCTATACCTTCTTTAATTTTTTCATGACTATAGCAAAGAGGCCCATAAGATAAACGAAGACCTTTTTCCATACTTGGTCCAAAACCTATACCAGGTATTAGCAATACACCAGTGTTTTTTAACAATTTTTCAACGAAATCAACAGGGTTTTTTTTATTTGGTGTTGGAATACAAGTATACAGACCACCCTGAGGTATGAGATACTTGCATTTTAGATGCTTTTCAATACTTTTTATTAAAACATCAGCTGTTTTCTGATATAGATTTCGAGTTTCATCTATAAATGGTTTCAGTGTATTGTTCTGTAGGGTTTTTTCAAGAAAACGTGTAGTAGCCATTGAATGTAGTGTATCAGGTGATAAAAGAGAAGATTCATTTATTTTTTCAAATGATGAAATAATATCTTCATTTGCTTCTACCCATCCAAATCTACGACCCAGACTTGAAAGCCACTTGGAATTAGAATGAAGTGTAACAAGGAAAGGATAATCATTTGGTGACCATTTGAAATATTCTGGCATTTCATTAAAATATAATTCTTTATATGCGTAATCAATAACTAAATAAGCACTATTTTCTTCAAGTATTTGATAACAGTTTTCTAAAAAATCATTAGACATTATTTGACTAGTTGGATTATCTGGAATCGGTATTATTAATGTTCGTAAACCATTAGAACATAATTCTTTTAATTCCTCAAGAGAATCTTGAGGATCAGACATATACTCCCAAGTTTCAGGATCTAAAGCAGAAATATAGCTTATATTAGCTTTATTTAATGCACATTTTACAGCATTTTCATAGTTCGCATAGGTTGGATCTAAGAAAGCTATTAAATCATTAGCATTATTCAAAACCCGTATTGTATCATGAAATAGTTGGGTTGAGGAGTGACCAATTATAATATTATCTGGGTTAATTTCTTTTACATCAAATATTTGGTTTTCAAAATTACAAATTTGTTTTCTACAGCTATATTCTCCTTTTATTGGACTGTATCTTCCACTTTTATGAAATAAACTTTCATCTCTGATTATATCAAGATAGGCTTGTTTTAAATAATCTGGTGCTTTATGATTACACCAACCTCCTCCAAAAGAAATAACCTCTTCTGGTTTCAAACCCATTTGAATTACATTTCTATCTTCAGCCATTTTCATAATTGTTTGAATTGGTGAAAGACCAACTAATTCTTTTTCTATTAAATCTGAATAATATTGTTTCTTAGGTTTCATCAAAAAATGTATGTAAAAAACTTTTATATAATACAGGTTAAAATAATAAAAAGATCTAATAAATCATATTATCTCTGCTATCTAAAAATATCAAATTATAATTCTTTTTTAAATATCCTATTAGCTCTCCTGAATATTTCAAACATAGCTAATATCTTAAGTGCAGGAACTTGATTTCTAAATTCTTTTTTAAGTTTATTAAAGGGTAATGTTGAAAGACCATTAAAATTATATGTTTTTAAAACTCTATTAGATATATCAATTGCATTTTCTTCTTTATTTCCACGACCTAAAACAATTGCCAAAAGTTCAGCATCAGAGAGAACAAAAACACCTTTTCTCTTAAGACGTATACCTGGACGATTATACCAGGGGATATCTTTAATTTTCATAAAAAATAGATTTGAATTCAATGAATTAATATTTTATGTATCAATATATAGCAATAAAAACATGAATGACTACAAAGTATCAAATTTATATCAAATTTGTTGTATTTATGAAATTTGAATAATTTCTATTAAATACTCTATAATTTAGAAGAAATATAAAATTATATAGTATTAACTAATAATATTGAATTCTTATCATGTAACTCAATACAATTTAATTTTTTTATATATCTCTTTTTTTAAAGAAATAATAAGATAATGTCAAAGGTACAATAAACCATATAAAATGAGCTGATATGAGATATTTTAAGCTTAAAGATGGAGGTAAACTAACTTGAATATCTCCAAATCCAAAATCAGTAAATCCAAATGCTTTCTGAACAGTTGTTTGATATAAATCACCAGGACTTAAATAAACCGAATTCCAAAACCAATCTGGCCAATCATTAATATTACTAAAATCATATCCACTACCATATAAAATACCTAATACAACTGTTCCAATAATCATTCCCCAGAAAAATATTATAATACCACCACCTATTGCATAAATTCGTTTTTTAGCAATAGATGAAACAAAGATTGTTAGACTTAAAAATACAAATCCAAGAAGTATAGTTAAACCAATAAATGCAAGATATTGAAGCCAATACTCACCACCGCTATTTCCAAGAACAATAATTCCGCCTATTCCAAATCCAATAACAGTTGACAATGTTATAACTGAACCTAGTCCTAGTAATTTACCTAATAATACCTCAATTCTTCTAACAGGATAAGATAACACAACAGTAAGAGAACCGCTTTCTGCTTCTCCTGCGATTGTGTTAAAACCAAGAATAACTGCAATTAACGGAATTAAAAGTGGAGCTATTCCAAGTAAACCTGTAATTGTTGTTTGCATAAAGAACTCTGTTTCATCTGTACCAGCTGGGATAGGAGTAACAGTTGCAACATATGTATAACCAATTACAATTAGAAAAAATAGAATTGAAATAATTAATATCCATCTATTTCTAATATTATCTAAAAATTCTTTTTTTGCAACTGAATAAACCATTTTAGGATTAGGTATTTTCATCCTATGCATTCCCTCCAATTAATTTAATAAAAGCATCCTCAAGCTTTGGTTCAATGGTTTTAATATTTTCAATCGTATAGCCTGCTTTTTCAAGAGTTGATATCACCTTTATTCTTGCTGAAGAATCGCAGGTAACTATTAGTGTATCACCTTTAATTTCGGCAAATTCTACTTCTTTTAATTTACTTATTTCCTCGGGAACTTTATTATTTAAATTCTTTATTGTAAACTCAAGACGAGGTTTTATTTGAAGGTGTTTGTTTAGATTTTCAACTGTATCTTCTGCAATAATTTTCCCCTTATCAATAATTGCAACACGATGACATAGATTTTCCACCTCACTAAGTATATGAGAAGAAAAAATAATAGTTGCTCCTTGTTCATTTAAACTTTTAATTTTTTCACGAATTATTTTTACCCATCTAGCATCTAATCCAGACATTGGTTCATCAAGAATAAATATCGAAGGAGTACCTATTGTTGATTGAGCAACACCTAAAAGTTGAACCATACCTTTTGAAAAATTTCCAACTTTTTTATCTTTTGCCTCATCTAATCCAACATCTTTGATTAGTGATGGGATAATTGATTTTTCAACATCTTTTAAATCACAAAAAAAACTTAATGTTTGAACAGGTGTTAGATTCTCATAAAAAGAGATTCGTTCAGGTAGAAAACCGATATCTTTTTTAATTTCAACTTCATGGTTTTTTATGTCCATTCCTTTAAATTTAACTTCACCATGATCAGGATATATTATTCTTAGAACTGATTTTATTGTAGTTGTTTTTCCTGCACCATTAGGACCAAGAAAACCAAAAATTTCACCCTTTTTTACATCAAAAGATACATTATCAACTGCTTTAAAACCATTAAAAGTCTTTGTTAGATTTTTAATACTAAGATATATTTCATCAGATTTCATTATTATACACCTGATATTTTTTTATTATTATGATTTACGGACTTTGAAATGTTATACACAAACCTTTAAATTACTTTATGATAATTTTTTAATATCAATTACATAGAATTACAATTGTATTAGTATACTTAACTATAAGAAAATGAAAGATTTTAAATAATAATTCAATCTTGGACTACAATATGACAGTTAACTTTGAGTTTGGTAGTGATAATCATTCTGGTGTACATCCAGAAATTATTAATGCCATTAATTCTGTAAATGTTGGATATTCTGTTGCATACGGGGATGATTATTATACTGAGCGTGCTGTTAAAAAATTTAAAGAGCATTTCGGAAGAAATATTGAAGTTTACTTTGTTGGTAATGGTACTGCAGCAAATATTTTAGGAATAAAAGCAGTAGTTAATTCCTTTAATTTAATTCTTTGTGCTGAAACAGCTCATTTGAATGTTCATGAATGTTGTGGCCCAGAAAAATTTACAGGATGCAAGCTTACTGTAATATCAACAACTGATGGTAAACTTACACCTGATTTTTTGAAACCATATATTATTGGATTCGGTGATCCTCATATGGCTCAGCCAAAGCTGATTTCTATTACTCAGCCCACCGAGTATGGTACTGTTTATTCTCCTGAAGAAATCAAAGATATCTCTGATTTTGCACATAGAAATAAAATGCTTATTCACATGGATGGTGCAAGGTTATGCAACGCTGCTGCAAGTCTTAACGTTGATTTAGCAGCTATAACCCGTGATGTTGGAGTAGATGTGTTGTCTTTTGGCGGTACAAAGAATGGTATGATGTTTGGTGATGCTGTTGTTTTTTTTAATAAAAATTTATCAAAAAATTTTCAGTTTATAAGAAAACAAGGAATGCATCTTACTTCAAAAATGCGATATATATCAGCGCAATTTGAATCTTTATTATCAAATGATTTATGGCTTAAGAATGCAAAACATGCAAACAAAATGACACAGTTATTATATAATGAAATTAAAGACATTCCTCAGATAAAAATAACTCAGAAAGTTCAAGTAAATGCAATTTTTGCATCACTTCCTAAAAAGATTATTAAAGAGCTTAAGAAGAAATATGCTTTTCATGTTTTTAATGAGCAAACCTCAGAGGTTAGATGGATGTGTTCTTTTAACACCAGTGAAAAAAATGTAATAAAATTTACTGAGGAAATTAAAAAAATATGTAGTAAATGGTGTTAAATATTCTATCCTAATTTTTTAAAACTATTTCTGATAATATCTTCGAAGCACTATCGTGAATTACAATATCAGCCATTTCATCAAATGGTGTCGGATCAATATTTATTATTGTTAAATGTGATTTATTTTTTTTAGCAAGTAAAGGTAGTTGTGCAGCCGGATATACTACAAGAGAGCTTCCTAAAACCAAGAAAAGATCGCATTTTTGACTTGCAAGTTCTGCTTCTAAAAGAGCATGTTGAGGTAAAGATTCTCCAAATAATATTGTATTTGGTTTAAGTTTACCTCCGCAAGAACATATTGGAGGTAACTCTTTTTCCAATTTTTTATAAATCTCAACCATTTGGTATTGTTTTTTACATTTTAAACATTTAATAACTCGAGTATTTCCATGAAGTTCAATAACATTGGTGCTACCTGCTAATTGATGCAGACCATCGATATTTTGTGTTATTACCCGGTATACTTTACCTTGTTTTTCTAGCTCAACTATTGCCTTATGTGCTTTGTTTGGTTTTGCTTTTTTGATAATAGGATATCTTTCATCTTTGAAAAAATTCCAATAATAGGTTGAATCTTTCATAAAAACATGGATATTTGCATAGATATCTGGATTATATCTTGACCAGACACCATCAGCACCTCTAAAAGTGGGAATTCCACTTTCAGAAGAAATGCCTGCACCTGTAAAAACAACTATTTTTTCTGAACACCCAATCAATTCTCTAAGTTCTTCAATTTCTTGATTCATTTATTTAATCCTCATATCAATAGTTTTCATTGTGTTCCAATATAGATTTCTCTGAAATAGCTTTCATCTTTTTGCATATAATCTTTTATTTCATTTAACATATATTCTTTATCCTCAGGAAGTTTTCCACTTATCATAATATAGTTTGTATAATGGTCACTATAAACTTGACTTGATACTTTTAAATCTTTAATTAAATTATATGTCTCTTTTAATACTTCATGTGGAGAGAGAATTTGAAAATCTTTATTTTTTATTTCTTCTAAAATAGGTGTATTTATTTTTGGAAGAAAAGTCCTTATCCTTATAAAATCAGGATCAATACTGTTTAGAACTTTTACTGTTTCTTCAACATGCTCTTTAGTTCTTTTTTTCCCACCAATTCCAAGAATAACATACTCACTTAACTCTATTCCTGCTTTTTTTACAAGCTT
Organism: uncultured Thermoplasmatales archaeon; assembly: GCA_964628575.1. Classification (GTDB taxonomy): domain Archaea; phylum Thermoplasmatota; class E2; order DHVEG-1; family DHVEG-1; genus CAZVNH01. Next base: position 14,053 of record CAZVNH010000018.1, read on the forward strand.
ACCTGCTTTTATTTGAATATCTGATGTTGATCCTTTCTTAATATGTTTCAGAATCACATTATCTCCAGATTCAAGACCTACATGTATTCTTGAAAGTCCAGCTTTCTTAATTTTTTTTAGATTATCTAATCCCTTCTTAGCAATATATTGTGCCGAACCATAGATAGTTATTCGTTTTAAATCAGGAAAAAGTTGTTTTGTATACTTAAGAATCTCTACAAAATCTGCTGTTTTCATAATTATTGTATTCCCAGATGGAAAAAACACTGTTTGAACTGATGATCCATAATGATTTTTTGCCCATAACAGGTCTTCTTTTATTTCTGTTACAGATCTTATCTTAAATTTTGGTCCTTTTTTATAAACCATGCAAAAGGTGCATCTATTCCAAGGACATCCTATTGTTGCTTGAACAAGAAGACTGTTTGCCTCGCTTGGAGGTCTGTAGATTGGTCCAGAGTAACGCAAACCATTAATCATCTTTTTCAATTATTGTAAATAAATTATAATATATCCTTTTTTTTATTTCTTAATTTATTATAACTATTTCATATATTATTTATTTTGTTTAATGCAAATTATCTCATCTTTGAAATTAGTTTAAAAAAAAATTGCGAAAACATAAAATCTACTTTTTAATTACAAAAATTAACTTATGATGAATATATTTAGAATATGGCTGATATTCATTTTTATTTTTGCACTAATTGCAGCATTAATTGTAGATAAACAATCAATCTTTTTTGGTTTTGTACTACTACCTGTTTTAATTGTTTCAGGAATTATTATTTTATTAGGTGTTCAGAAAAAATAAGAAATAATTTTTAATATTATAATAAATTTTTCTACTAAATATATATCAAAGTTGATGTTTCTTAAATTTTTTTATTGGAATGTATTGGAAAAACCGTCCAAACATCTCTTAGTATATAGATATCGATCTAAAAAAAACAATAAAACAAAAAAAAATTGAGATATTATTCTTTATCAGCAGTGGAAATAAAGTCTGTATTCAAGATCTGTTGTTTCTGCAATATATTGCTGCCACTCTTTATTTTTATATTTTATAAACAATTCTATTGCTTCTTTTCCTAAAGCCTTTTTGATTACATCATCTTTTTCAAGTTCTTCAAGAGATTCATGAAGATTAACAGGTAGTTTTTTTATACTAAGATCTTTTTTAATTTCACTCATTTGATAGATATTTGACTCAATTGGATCTATTTCTATTTTTTTCTTAATGCCATCGATTCCGGCATGAATCATAGCAGCATATAAAAGATATGGATTTGCTGCAGGATCAGGATTCCTAATCTCAACATCAATATTTTTTCTTGCAGCAATACGAACAAGACTACTTCTATTATGTTGTGCCCAAGCAATATAAATTGGTGCCTCAAAATTTGGAATTAGACGTTTATAGCTATTAAGAGTTGGATTTGATATCGCTGCCATACCACGAGCATGTTCAAGAATCCCACCGATAAAATAACGAGCAGTTTGACTAAGTCTATATGGATCTGAATTATCCATAAACATATTTTTACCATTTTTATAAAAACAAACATGTGCATGCATTCCATTCCCTGCATCATCAGAAAATGGTTTAGGCATAAATGTTACAAGTTGATTATATATACGAGCTATTTCACGAGCAAGATATTTAAAATAAATACAATAATCTGCAGCATGAAGAACATCAAGAGATTTAATTTCAACCTCATGCTGATATAAACCTACTTCATGATGATGATATTTAAGGTTAATGCCACTCTGCATTAACATCTCTGAAATAGTTTTACGGAAACTTTTACTCTCATCTAAAGAAGAAGGAGCAAAATAACCTTGCTGCTCGACTATCATTGAAGATTCTTGATCGTGCTCTTTGAGTAAATAAAACTCCATTTCTGGGCTAACTTTTATTTGATCAAAACCCTGTTTTTTTGCATACTGTATAGCTTTTTTTAAAATATGACGAGGACCTGCATTAAAAGGTTTTTTATTTAGATTATATATCTCTCCAATAAAACGAGCTTCATCTTTTTCATGAGGAAGTAATAAAAAGCTCTCTTTATCTGGAATAACTATCATATCAGACTTTTCTACTTTTGCAAAACCAACAGATGATGCATCAAAGCCGATTCCATCATTAATTACACTATCAAGAAATGTATCAACTGGTAGGTGTAAACTACGAAGTCTTCCAATAAGATCAGTAAAATGAAGCTGAATCCATTTAACATTATTTTCCTTAATAAAATGCTGAGCAGTTTCCTTGACCATAAAAAATATAGTATAAGAATTCAAATAAATATTTTTCTATTATAAAAAAATAAAATAATAATAAATATATAATTTATTTTTAAGCG